>NZ_PCYU01000008.1:0-109472 GCF_002553775.1 Lactobacillus sp. UMNPBX16 | reverse complement strand
CTCACAGCCGTTTACACAAGTTTTTATACTGAACCTTAATTATTTCTGCACTTAAATTGCACTTTTTCTCTATCTTTGGAAAATTATGCAATGCTTCAATTGTAATCATGACTATAACCACCAATCAGGAGTTAATTCACCAAGAGTAACAATTTTTTCATTTTCATAATCAAGCATTACTTCAACATCTTGATAGTGTCCCTCCATCAATTGCGCCATAAATTCACGGCAGGCTCCGCATGGTGCACCAGTTTTACCATCTGGCATAATTGCCAATACGCGTGTGATATTTGACTCACCATTAGTAACCATATTAAAAAGTGCATTGCGTTCAGCGCATACTCCTAAAGTACTCGCAGTATCAACACAAACCCCGGTATAGGTTCTACCTGAATCAGATAAGACTGCAGCTGCAACTCCACCAGCTTCCATATGGCTTGATATTTCACGAAATCCTTGAACTGCTTTAGCTTTTTGATACATTTTTTGCCATGTTTTGTCTAACATCTTTGTTCTCCTTTATTAATGGTATGGTTAATAAAACAATTCCAAAATATATTGCTGATACAAAGAACATCACATTTAATTTTCAAATACTTTCATAATGCTATTACTTATGAACAATGAAACACTAACCAAGATCTCTGCAATAAATGAAATAGTCGAAAGCATAGTTGACTTATTGCTTTTTCCATAAATAGCCTCATTACTAGTAGCTGAAATTTGTCCCGACATCATTCCCATCAATAGTTCAATTAATAGAAAAAGACAAAACAGTATATATTTATTTTCTAGAGTTCCACTTAATACAAATGCACCAATCATGCACACAGTATTCAATAAAGTAAGATTCTTTGAATTAACAGAAGTAGAAATTTTACTAAATAAAACTGATCCTAGAATTAATGCACACATAAATAACGTGTAAACCAGTGAAAGATTAAAACCTAATTTTTCAACATAAATAATTGACCAATAGATAAGGATAAATTGCGTTCCACAATCATAGCCTACATTCAGCAACAGTAATATCCAGAAGTTTCTTTTCCTAAAAAAACTAACAATATTTTTAGCGCTACATTCAACTTGTTTTTTATTAGAAGCTCTATTATCTGAAAAGGATAGGATACTTATCATAAACCAAATAAGGGCTGGATATAACGCAAGTCCAAGCATTGCGAACCATATCGGTGCAGTATCTTTAATTCCAAATAGCCAAGTACCAATATTTCCACCGATTAATGTGGTTAAATTCAAAATAATTACTTGCATCCCCATTAGTTTGCTCCTGTAAGTCAGTTACATAGGCAAGTAAAGTACCTGAATTAAGTGCTAAGCCAATACCATATAAAAGCTCTGCCATTGAAAAGAAAAAGAAGTTTCTAAATAGAATTAGAATGAAAAAACTCGTGGCAATAACTAAAGATGATAAAGCTAAAACTTTCAATCTTCCAATTTTATCTGCCAAATATCCAGCTGGAAGGAGTCCAAACATAATACCGATATTTTGAAAAGATTTTATTGAACCAATATTTGCATCCGGGATTCCATTTTTAGCATAAAATAATGAAAAAATTCCTGACATTGATGATCGGAAAAGTGTAAAAACTGCTGTAAAAACTAAAAATAAAATTGCAATTTTAAAACTTACACTCTTTAACCTCATGATCATCAACTCCTATATTAATAATTCCTATTCAAATTCCGCTTGCCAGTTAGGATTACGATATGCCTTAAAGCACATCTCTACTTGCTCTTTTGATCCCTTGTCTTCACTTAATTCAGGCAAATTATCCAATGCAAAATATCCACTAGCAATTGTTTCATCATTTTCTGTGAAACTACCACCTGTTGGTTTACATAAGAAAAATACCGTTGTAATTCCATAAGGATACATTCCCTTATAATGCTTATTACTATCATGAATCGCAATTAATTTCTCAACAGCAATGTCAATTCCGGCTTCTTCCTTTATTTCTTTGATCACATTTTCCTTAACAGAAAGATTCACTTCACACCAACCGCCTGGAATTGACCAAGTACCATCATTTTCCTGAACGAGCAGAATTTTCTCATCCTTAAAGATTGCTGCCCGAGTTCCAAGCTTAGGTGTTTGATAACCAACTTCGTTGCAGAAAAGCTCTTTCACCTTTTCAATTGACAAACCAGATTTTTCTGCCATCATTTCCGCTGAAATATCGCGAATTTCTTGATACCGCTCTAAGTCAAAATTATCTTTTCCATACGTTAAGCCGGCTTGCGCCAAACTTTGAAGTCGCTTTGCCCAATCAATAAGTTTGTCATTTTTCATAACCTATTTCTCCAAATTCAAAACCAAAATTCTTTCTTATTTTTTCACATTAATCATTCCTTAGCACAAACACCTTATGCTCATTTTCATCATCTTTTAAATACACGAAACTACTTCTTTTTGCTACATTCTGACTAGCGAAATTCTTAGGATGAGTTCTTAAAATCAAATAATCAAGCTTCAACTGTTCAAATGCGTATTTCTTAAGAAATTCGACAGATTCAGTCATAATTCCTAAATGTTGAAAATCATTAGAAAGCCAATATCCTACTTCGCCAGATTCATGATTCAAATTATGTAAGTCAATCATGCCAGCTGGCTGTCCATCAACTAAAATAACTAGGTTGAATGCTGTACCATCAACCATTTTTTGTTGAAACATTTTAATTGAATCGGCTTCTTTTTGAACAGAATCAATTTTGTTGGCCCAAACTAACCATTTAGAAAACTCAGTAAGATTTTTTTGAAGTTGATCAAATAAGTCTTTTGCTTGCCAAGTCTCTGGAAGAACTAATTCGATTTCTTTATTTTTAGTTAGAAATTTATGTAAAACAAAAGCAGTATGACACATTTTAAGTATCTCCTTTCCTCCAAAATATGTTGTATTAAATATTACTTAAATATATTTAATATTTCAAGAGGATATTTATAATATTTTCACACAAAAAAAACAAGGAGATAGTATTTCTCCCTGGTTTCTCCAGCATATTCTTAAATTAAATGATTTTCTTTATACCAACTAATAAAATTGGCCAAAAAATAAGCAGAGACCTCTAAAATCTCTGCCTATTAGCCACAAATTTTTCATAGCCAAAAATAATTATACTTAATTACCAGCTGGTGTTACGTTTACCGTTACTGTCTTTATATCAGACCATGGACCAACTATATTACTGTTGAGGCCACGGACACGTATCTCATATGTCTTACCTTTTTCGAAATAGCAAATACTATTTTTATCAGAGCTGGATGTAATTTCATCACCATTACTTGATGATGATAAGAAACTTTGCCATTCACTCTGACCTTTTAAGCGATATTGAACTTCATAACTACTAATATTTTTATTAACCGGCCATTTAATATCGATGTATGGTTCATCACTACCATTATCATCATAATAGCTGACATCAACTGGGATTTTATCTGGCACATTCTTATTATCCGTTACAGCATGATAATCGATCGTCTTTGCATCAGAAAGTTCACCATTAATATCAAATCCGTTCGCACGATTGATAGGTAAAACAGCGACTTGATATGTCTTACCATTAACAAGGCTCTTAGATGGAATTACCGTGCTTAATGATTCACTTGCTTTAATTCTTGGCACAGCAGCAGGAATATAGCCACTGCCACTATTTATATAGATGACATATTCAGTCGCACCTTCAGACTTAGTAAAATCAACTTGCAATCCGTCTTTTACTGGTGTCAACTTTGTAACTTCATTTTTGACTGGTACTTGGTCAGTATTTTCACCTGTTATTTTGAAATTAAATAAACCACGAGTTTGAATGTTTAATTTGTACTCACCTTTTGCGACATACCAAGTTATCTTTTTATTATCTTGTCTACCATTGAACATTGAAGATGGCAGGTAATAACTAAAGCCATTCTTACTTTGCATAGTAATGATTGTTCTATGACCATTGTAATAAACCGGCATCGAGTTCATGCCCATAGTTAATTTTTGTGACTTATCAACTTTTAATGTGTAACTATGATACGTGCTATTTTTATAGCTACTAAACATGTCAGAAAATCCCTTTACCTTTTGTCCTAATGAAATTTCAGGACTATAAGTATAGCTGTTTGTAGTGCGGTAAATTGGATAATCATCTAACTGTTTTCTAAGTTTAGTCAATTTAGTATAACTAATTCTAATTTTTCTTGATCCCGGATTCTTAGCAACTACTTTGTAATTTCCGGATCTAAGATAATACTCTTTAGTATTTTTCTTATCGGTTGAATAAGGAATGGCCTCCCAATCAATACTATTGTAGATTCTGATCTTGGCATTTGTATTAACTGTTACTCTACCAGCTTCTTTTAAATGAAGCTTATAAGTGTTGCCTTTGCGTACATAACTTGTGCCTTGAGTCGGAATTTGGATCGTAGCAGCTTGAACAGTAGAAGAATTTGTATTTAAAAATAGTACAAATGCTCCTGCCAATGAAGTTGCAATCAGATATTTATTAATTTTCATAATTGTTGTCCTTTCATAAGCTATTATAATGCTTTATTGATTTTATACCCTAACTAAAAATATCCCACCTATATTCTTTGCTTACATCCTCGAGCAGACTTAAGCCGGCAATACTATTACCAACTTCATCAAGTGGTGGACTAAAAATGCCAATCCCAGCCTTATTAGGTACTGAAGAAACGAGCCCACTCCAACACCACTCTTAGTAGGAATACCAATTTTAGCTGAATATATTCCTGATGCATTATACAAGCCTGTTGTCATCATTAAAGACTTAGTAAAAGTCGCGGTAGTACTTGAAACGATTCGCTCATTGTCCCATGGCTTAATTCCATCATTGGCTAAAACAGCACCAAAATTAGCTAAGCTACGTGCCGTTACCATCATTGAACATTGTTTGAAGTAAGTAGTTAAACTTTCTTCAACATCGGCTTTCAAAATTTCCTTAGCTTTCATGTAATAAGCTAAAGATCGATTCATATCGCCTGTCTTTTGTTCAGACTTAAAGATCTCTTCATTCAATTTGATTTGGGGATCATTACAAATTTCTCTAGTAAAATTAAGAATTTGTTCAAATGCACTTTTATCTTCAGTATCCTTAATTACTGAAGTCATTAAAATAGCACCAGAGTTAACAAAATCTAAAACCAAAGTTTCAATTGAATAAAGTAATGTAATGACTTTGGAGATGCTTTCAATTGCAAAGTAAGTTTCACTATCACCAGCTACTGAAATTTTTCCATCGTCCAAATTATAAATTGCTATTCCAAGTTGTTCTGGTTCTACTTCCGCCAATGCCGGAATATACGTTGCAACATGACCATTCACTACTTGCGGTAAATTTTTAGTTACTAAGTTTGCTAAATCAGTCATACTCTGCATCCCCTTTCATTCTTATTTTACAAAAAAGACAGATTTCTCCATAAGAATCTGCCTCACGTTCAATATTTAATCTTCAAACTTGTCTAAATTTTAATTCCATGACATTATTTCTCTAAATAAAGTTCGCGTAATTTATCTTCTAATTCAGAAGTCACATTTAAAACATCCCTCACATAGGTTTCAAAATCTCCATACTCTTTCTCAATAGTCAAAAGAATTGTGTCAAAAAGTGAATCCGACGCTGAACTTAAAACCCGCATATTAGCTCTAAAGGTTAAACCTTTACCAGCTTCTTGGAATTCCTTATCCCTAGCTGCGCGATATTCAGTCAAAATTTCATTTGATGCCAGATAATCCTGTCGTATTACTTCTAAGTCAACGCCTAAAATATATAAAACAAATAAGGCAACAAAGCCTGTCCGATCTTTTCCTTCAGTACAGTGAAAAATAACTGCTCCTTTTTCAGTTTCAGACAATATTTTCAATACTTGACGAACAGTTTCTTGATCATGTGCTGCAATAACATGATCTCTATAATGATCACACATCATTTTAAATGCAGCATGTGGATTTTCATTATATGACTTTGCTTCTTGTTTTAAGTTATTTTCTCCCCCTAATGTTCCTTCTTCACTGGAAAGAGGCAGAGAAATATTTTGAATGCCATCAATTTGAGGATCAGGATGAGAAATGCTTTCTGATTTTGAACGTAGGTCAATAATTTTAACAACACCGTAATCCTTTAGAAGTTGCCTGTCTTTTAGCGACATTTTACTAAGATCGCCTGTTCTAAGCAGACGATGCATCTGTATTTTACGATTATTAAGACCAGTTAATCCACCTAGTTCACGCGGATTAATGGCTGTTGTGATTGGTAATAGATTTGAGTACATATTGTTCCTCTGCTATTTGCTATGCTTTAAAACTGCCAGCCAAATTAGATAACAGATTAAAATGATTAATCCAAATACTCCCCAGATAATTAAAGTAATATTTCTCATTTCAGGTGTTTGTACTACACCTGCTCCGTCAACTTTTCTAACGCAAAGAAATATACTAATCACTATAAATAAGATCAATACAATACTGCCACTAATTTTCCATGCTTTCATTTATTTTTCCTTTATAACTTTTTCAACAGCCGGTGCAACCAGACTCTCTTCCAATTCCATATCAACTGGCTTATACTCCATATCGATACATTCGTCCCAATATTCAAGATGTTTCTTATCGATATAACTTTCTGACTCTTCAACGGCATTTCCGCCTTCTCCTTGAACTGAATACCAGTAAAAATATGTATATCCATCTGGATTTTTCTCCTTAAAGACACTTTCCACGTACATCTTTTCACCAGCCATTGTGGCCACAGTATCAGTGTGATGATCACTCAAAAAATCCATCCATTCTTGTGCTTTTTCTTCTTTTCCTTTTTTAATTCTAAAACGCGTTAATTCTACCTTAGTCATCATTGATTATCTTCTTTCCATTAATGTATTTTCGCTTTGCATTAATCGCCATTTTCTTAACAATATCTTCTCCTAGATCACTGCCAAGCATTTCAGAAATTCCTAACAGAAAAATAGCTATATCAGCAAGTTCTTCATCGATGTTTTCTTGATCTTCTTTTAGCCAAGCTTGAAACAGTTCATTTACTTCACCATACAATAATAGCAGTTCAAACTTAACATCAGTGGTATTAAAATTATGTTTTTTCTTGTTCTCAATAACGGCTTTTTGAAGTTTCTTGGTATCAATAATCATAGTTTCAATCCTCAATATTCACTATTAAATTTTTTCTCTACTATTTCTTTTACATTAGGATTAAGCAGTGAAATAGAATTTAATTTTACATATATATCTTGCAATAATGACTTCAAATTATTAAATCGATAGTATTCTAACAATTCATCTGAATAAGGATTAAAAGCAAATGATTTTATCCAATTAACAAAAATATCTGAATTTATCTTATGTGCTTTAAATCCATTTACAAAAACATCGGCTAAACGATATTCTTCCCCGTCAATAAAACGTCCATCAACCTTATTCAACATTTCTTTAGTCGCTAATAAAAAATCGGCTACCATTCTTTGATCAAAATCATCACATAGTATACTATCTGCCAGTGCGTCCGAACAATGCGCAACTGCATGAACCCAACCATATTCCTTGGAAAAGCCAGTAAAATCATGCTCATTGGCTAAATAATGAATTAAGTTTTTAAAAATCTGCTTTTCTTTATTCTTATCTAAGATTTGATAATACTGAGATTTTTTATCATTATTTGTTCGAATAATTAAATCCCACAACAAGCACGTAAAAGACCTTGTTAATGTAGCTTCCCCATTTTCTTGAATTCTATAGAATAAAAGATTTCTTTCTTCAAGTTGATTTATCAAAAATAAAACTTGCTTATTGGTAAATTTTTCTTCGAAAAAGCCAGCACCCAAGCTATTGCATACTAAGTCATCTCGAATTTCACTTTTAGAATTGCCAATATTTTCTAAAAGCCAATTTACTTCTTCATCTAAATATTGAGCGTTAGAATTATTCAATTTTTGTTTTAAGATTTTTAAATCCATTTGCTCACCTTAATTCTTATTGTACCTTGTGCAACACTAAACTATTTATGATTAAAACAAAGTTTTCATATATTCCTATTTACATTAATAAAAATCTTATTTATTATTAATGTACCATAATTTTATAGCTTTTCAATAAACAAATGGAGATGAGCAAATGAAAAAGAAAATCAAATACACTCTTGCACTTATCGCATCCATCAGCTGTGTTGCTTTACTAAGTTTTGCGTCATATTTACAAATTCATGAACATATCTATAAAGGTCTTTTTTGGAATGTTTTATTGATCCTTTTCTTACTTTTTAGTTCATCAATATATCTAAAACAATTAATAAAGGGTCCTAATGATAACCAAGATGATGGTAATGATGCAGAAACAGTTCGTCTTGAGCAAAATGCCAAAGTAAAAACGATGACTATAATAGAAAATATTACTTTTTGGTGTGGCATGATTTTAATGGTTTATGCTTCCAGTCAACTAAAAGAAAATCCACAATTTTCATATGTTCTATTTGCAATTGCTGGCACTTTAACTTTAATTTGGCTATTAAGCTTTGTGATTGAGATTTTTTATATTTGCAAATCTGGAAAGCAACCAGACAAAAGAGAGGATTAAATAATGCTAAATCTGGAAAATTTTAACTCTTCATACTTAAAAGATATTTGGAAAGATGGATTCAAAGCAAACAATCCAGAATGGACTAAATGGAATGCGCCATATTTTAACGATTACATTCCCTATCAGTCTTTTTCTGACTTTAAAGAAAGTCCCATTTCTACCTATCTACTGAGTAAATCATGCAAAGCCATTATTAGTAATGGGCAAGCAATAGGTATGGTGTCGAAAAATTGGATTGATAAAACAACACTTTGGCTTGAAATTGGAATAGTTATTTATAATCCCAATTATTGGCATGGTGGCCTTGGAACAAGAGCTTTAGAAAAATGGATTACTGATATATTTTCTGAATATCCTGATTTAGAACACATTGGTTTAACAACCTGGAGCGGCAATCCAAGAATGATGCATTTAGCTGAAAAAATTGGGCTAAAAAAAGAAGCTCAAATTCGCAGAGTTCGCTATTTTCAAGGCTTTTATTATGACAGCGTAAAATATGGCGTTTTAAGATCTGAGTGGGAAAAATGCAAAAACAAATAAGGATGATATCTTGACAATTTACTGCCAGTTATCATCCTTATTTCAATTTGTATCAAATATTAAAAGTCATTCCTAGCAAAATAAGCAGTACAATTGCCCAAACAAATCCTGCAATCAATCCCAAAATCCAGGCTAACCACCGCTTCATCTTCTTACTCAATATTATTGCAGTCAGAACAAACATCGCGCTTTCAGAGATAATTACTGGATAAGTAACCCAAGATCTTAGATTAAAAATTGGTAAAAGAAAACTAATAATTGTGGCAGTAGCAACTATAATAGCCGGTACCCTTATAGAAATATTTTCATTAAATGAAACTGCAAAGCCAATAACAATTGCAATAAATAATGGTGAGATATTAATAAACGGCATCATACTTTCTTGCATAAGCATCCCCTCTAAATCTTTTTATTAAAATAATATCTAATACTATTTTAATTTTCAACAAAATATGCTATATTATTTTCATCAAAGAAGAAACGACTTAAAATAAGTCACTTTGATGGGGTCTAGAAAGGTATATTTATGTCACTGAAGTTTGCTAACAAAAAGAAGCTAGCACTTTATGTCTTTTTAGCCTGCATAAGTGCTTGTGGTAATGTCGTTATCGCTTATGTCACGAAGATCATGCTTAATAGCGCCCAATATCATCGTGGCTCATTAAAGCAATTAATTTTTATCGCTGCATTAGGAGCAGCATCACTAATCATTATCATGTTTCTCAACTTTGCTTATAGATACTTGCGCTCCGATATTACGCGTGATATTAACTTGAAGTTAAAAGAGAAAACTATTACTTATTTAATTGCTCAACAAAATGACTCGCAAAAAGATGGTCTAAATTTAATGACCAATGACCTAAAGCAAATTGAAACACTTAAAATTACAAATGAATTAATGATTATTTCCGAATTTGCTGCTTTTACAATCTCAATTTTTGTCGGTTTAATCAATTCTTGGCTTCTAACAATAATCTTCGTTATTGCTACGGTCATCCCGGGATTTATCCAAAAAATTTTCATTAAAGATATTCAAAACAAATCCGCTGTCTGGGAAAAGCAAAACGCTGAATATACTCAAGCTACTGTTGATGCTATTAACGAATCAAAAACTGCTATGCTATATGACGCACAGATTTCCGTTGTTTCTTATGTAATTAATCGGGCAAAAGAAATGGAAGATGCCTTGAGAGCATTAAACTACACCCAAAGTGCGATTTCTACATTAATTATTACCATTGCTGATATTTTCAGCTTTATCATTCCATTCCTAATCGGTGCAATTTTGATGTTCAATGGGCAAATTGGTGCTGGTACTTTAGTAATGATTGTTCAGCTTTCAAATGACTTCATTAATCCAATTACAATGATTTTTGACCAGCTCAATCAAATTCGCTCAACTAAACCAATTTGGGATAAAGTCGAACAAGCTCTTAAGTTTAAAGGATCTCCTACTTCAACTGAATCAGCTTCTACTTTTAATGAATTAAAAGTTAAAGACTTATCATACTCAGTAAACAATAAAAACATTTTAAACAAGGTTAACTTTAACGTTAAAGCTGGTGAAAAAATACTACTGATGGCACCAAGTGGTTTTGGCAAAACTACCCTCTTAAAGCTTTTAGCTGGGCAATTAACTCCAAGTACTGGTTCAATTATCATTGACCAAAACAATTTAACCGGCAATTGGCAAAAATCTCATGAACACTTTGGCTACATCAATCAAAAACCATTCATGTTTGATCGCAGTCTTCTCTTCAATTTAACTCTGGGCCAAAAATATTCCAACAATGAGTTACAAAATGCAATTAAATCAGCTGGATTAGCAGAGCTTGTTAAGGAGAAAGGCCTCGATTATCAAATTGGTCAAAATGGTAATAATCTATCCGGTGGTCAAATTCAAAGAGTTGAAATAGCTTCGTCTGCTAGCAAAACGTCCAGTTTTACTAGCAGACGAAGCTACAAGTGCTTTAGATAATGATTTATCTTTGCAAATTCACAAAACTCTACTAGAAAACCCTAATTTTGCAGTAATTGAAGTTGCTCATAAAATTTCCAAACAAGAAAGAGCAATGTTTGATCGAATTATTAACTTAGACAACTAAAATTTAAAAATGACATTGACTGCAAATCATCGTCAATGTCATTTTTTATTATCAGTATTACTTTACATAATTTATATTATTGTTTAACTACAAAGATAGTTTTTTCTTTAGTTTACTGTTAAAATTACATTTGCAATAAACAAAAAATAAGAGGAGTTTTTATGATTTTAACCTGGGATATTATTCGCAGAACAATCGAGATTTTATGGATTATCAATATCGCCTTTGCAGTCTGGACTGTTTTTCGCAGTCATCGTAGCGTTGTTTCTACTTGGGCTTGGATGTTAGTATTAACTATTTTGCCCGGCATTGGCTTTATTCTATATCTTTTCTTTGGGCGTCAACTTTCACATGACGAAATTTTTGCTATTCAAAGTGCTCAAAAAGAGACGCGTAATCGTTATCTCAAAAAACAAAAAGCTATGTTGGCAGAACATGATCTTTTACCCGAAAAAGAGCGCAAACCACGTGCCCGCATGTTATCAGAGCTAAATTTAAACAACGATGATGCTATTTTAACTTTTGCCAATAAAGTTAAGGTTTTCACCAGTGGACCCGAGTTGTTTGACCAAATAATTGCTGATCTTAAGCAAGCTAAAACATCGATTAGTTTAGAGTTCTACACTTTTTATAATGATAATCTAGGAAAGCGTGTCTTACGGGCCTTAGAAGAGGCTTCTGCTAAAGGAGTAAAAGTCAGAGTTATTTATGATGTCTCTGGCTCACGTGGTACTAAACCTGCTTTTTTTAATCATTTAAGAGAGCTTGGTGGCGAAGCACAGCCTTTCATTTCTACTTCTAAAAAGCATTGGTTTACTACACCACGACTAAATTATCATTTACACCGCAAATTAATCGTAATCGACCATCATATTGGCTATATTGGTGGCTTTAACATCGGTGATCAGTACGTTAATCAATCTAAAAAATTTGGTCATTGGCGCGATACACATTTACGTGTTGTGGGTCAATCACCTATCCTAATGGAGACACGCTTTGCCATGGATTGGAATACTTCTATCAGACGAACTGCATTACCTAAATTTGATCTAAGCGAATTACATGCTTTTACTGTCGAACGTAAAGATCTTGACAACGATGATAACGTAGCAATGCAAATCGTTTCTTCAGGTCCCGATAACCAACATTATGGCATTCGCCGAGGATATGAGGGCATCATTGCTGGGGCTAAAAACTATATCTATATTCAAACACCCTATTTAATTCCTGAAGAATCCATTTTAGAAGCATTAATTATTGCTGCTAATAGCGGTGTTGATGTACGCATCATGATCCCTTGCATGCCAGATCATCCCTTTGTTTACCGAGCTACCGAATATTATGCAAAATATTTAGTTGCTCATGGCGTTAAAATTTACAAATATAATGATGGCTTCATCCATGCCAAAACAATGGTTTCTGGCTCCAATATCTCATCTGTTGGTTCAGCCAATCAAGACTTCAGAAGTTATACCTTAAACTTCGAGGTTAACGCTTTTAATTACAATCTTCAATTAACTCAAGAACTTAAACAAATTTTTGAAAAGGACCTAGCTAGTTGCAGTCTTCTAACTAATGAATACTTTAATCAGCAATCTAAATGGCTTAAGTTTAAACAATACTTTTCACGTCTGTTGGCACCTATTTTTTAGAAATAATAAAACCACGAAGCAAAAACTTCGTGGTATTTTTTTACAGATTATTATAAAGATCCTGCATTTCATCATCTTCTGGAGCTAACTTAAGATATCTTTCTAGCAGTTGTTTTGTTATTTCATCATTATTTTGTACATTGAAAAAGATTATCATTTGGCGCAAAAAGTCTGGATTATCCTTGAAATCCGGATAAGCTAGTAAAAATTCGCTCTGTGCTTTCTGAATATCATCCAAATCCTCATATGATAATGCCATATTCCAATGTGCCTGTGGCTCCACGCTTTCCTCATCCAAGTTACTAAATAAGGCAATATTCTCCTTAGCCTGGTGTTCATGAACATATAGGTTAGATAGCTGCATACGTAAATCACTATTGTCTGGCGCTACTTTTAACCCCTTTTCAAGTAAGTCACGAGCTGTATCCAATTCATTCAAATTAGCTGCTGCACGTGCTCCCATTGAATAAAGTGTTTCATCCAATTCATTGTACGCTAATCCTGCTTGAGCAGTCCTCAATACTTGTTCATTGTCATGCTGATGATCATAAGCTTGTGCTAATAATGGATACGCATTTACATAGTCAGGACTTTGCTCAATCACTTCATCTAAGAACTTAATTGCCTGCTTATCATCACCTACAGATAAGAGAACTAATCCTGCTTCATACTTAGAATCAATATCTAAAATACTATTTGCATGTTCACGAATAACTTTGGCAGCTTCTTCATAATTACCTAATTTGGCAAAAGTCGCAAATAATCTTTGGTACAGATTTACTTCACTAAAAGTACTTTGACGTTTGATTAAATCTTGATATAACTCAAGTGCTTGTTCATAATTACCACTTAAATATTCAATCTCTGCTAAACCAAATTTAATAGCATCTTCTTCTGGAGCTAATTGTAGTGCTCGTATTAATTTGTCCTTAGCTGTTTCTATTAAGCCGTTAGTTTGGTAATAATCAGCTTGTACTAATAGACTATCCAAATAAGCTGAAGAGCTCTCAGGGACATTATATAAAAGCGACAGACCATCGTCATCATCGCCATCATTTAACATAATCTCTGCCAAGTAAACTTTAAATAAATCTTCTTTAGGAAATTTAGCTATTAAAGCTCGATATATTTCTTTTGCTAAATCTGTAAAACCTAAGCCAGTTAGGTTTTCTGCTAAAGATGACAAGACCTCGGGATCATCATTATCTAAAGCTTCTTTTAAAAGGTGTTTGTTTTGTGAAAAATCATGATTTTGAATTGCATCTAGTAATTGTTCAGAATAACTCATAATACCTCCAATCAAGTTACCATTGTACTAAAAAAAGACGCCGGAACAAAGTCCAACGTCCTATCACATTAGTTAAGCTATTACTTAACGGCATCCTTAAGAGCTTTACCTGGCTTAAATGCAGGTACTTCACTAGCTGGGATTTCGATTTCATCACCAGTTTGTGGGTTACGGCCCTTACGAGCAGCACGGTGACGTACTTCAAAAGTACCAAAACCGATTAATTGTACCTTTTCACCCTTAGCAAGGTTTTCTTGAATTGAATCAAGGATAGCATCAACAGTATTTGCAACTTGCTTCTTAGTTAACTTAGTTTTTGAAGCAACTTCTGAAACTAATTCAGCCTTATTTGCCATGAATAATTCACCTCCTGAATTTGAACCTAATGTTCAAAAAATTTTTCTTTGTTTAAGCTAAACAAGGAAAAATGATCACAACTAATCATGTTCCCTAAAAACAAAAATATCACAAAAACCTTATAACAACAAGGTTTTTATGATATTTTGCTTATCTTTTATTTACGTTTACGTGGTAAAATCTTGATTGGTGTACCCGTAAAATCAAAGTTTTGTCGTAATTGATTAATCAAAAATCGTTCATATGAGAAGTGCATCAGTTCTGGGTCATTCACAAATACAACAAAAGTCGGTGGATTCGTACTTACTTGGGTCATGTAATAAACACGCAATCTCTTACCCTTCACCATTGGAGTTGGAACTAACTTACTTGCTTCAAGCAACAAGTCATTTAAGACACTAGATTGAATTCTTTGATTTTGATTATCATAGACTTCTTTAACCATATTAGGAATTTGATCTAATCTTTGACCTGTCTTGGCAGAAACAAAAAGAATAGGAGCATAGTCCAAATATTGAAATTCATCTCTAATTTCACGTTCAAATTCTTTAGCGCTTGTACTATTCTTTTTTGGCAAATCCCATTTGTTAACGACAATGATGATTCCACGACCCGCCTCGTGAGCATATCCAGCCACATGCTTGTCTTGTTCTCTAATGCCTGTACTTGCATCGAGGACAAGTAAAACCACGTATGAGCGCTCAATAGCACTCATAGCGCGCATTACAGAGTACTTTTCTGTCTTCTCATACACTTTGCCTCGTCTTCTGATTCCGGCAGTATCAACGACCTTAAATTTTACACCATCATGGGTAAACGGCGTATCGACAGCATCACGAGTTGTTCCTTCTTCATTAGCAACAATTACCCGATCTTCACCAAGTAATTTGTTAACAATTGAAGACTTACCTACATTTGGTCGACCAATCACGCTAAAAGAAATAACATCATCAGCTTCAGTATCTTTATCGTCAGGAAAATCATTAACAATCTGATCAAGCAAATCACCAATACCAGTACCATGACTACTTGAAACAGGAATCGGATCCCCCAATCCTAAACTATAGAAATCATAAATATCGCTTCGCTGTTCAGGATTATCAGCTTTATTTACAGCTAAAATAACTGGCTTTTTAGTACGGTAAAGAAGATGAGCTATTCTTTCGTCTAAATCTGTCACGTGATTTACCACATTGGTTAACATCACGATAACATCTGCTTCTTCAATTGCAATTTCTGCTTGAGCTCTGATTTCTTCTTCGATCTTGCCACCTTCCCAGGTAATACCACCAGTATCGATCAAATCAAACTTATGCCCCATCCATTCGGCTTGAGCATAATTACGATCTCGGGTAACACCCGGTTTGTCCTCAACAATAGCTAAACGTTGATTAATTATTCTATTGAAAAGTGTTGATTTACCAACATTGGGTTGACCAACAATTGCAACAACTGGTAAAACCATTTCTCGCCCTCCTTTACTAATCTAAACATAAATAAAAAAGCCGACTCAAGTCGGCTTTTTTATAAAATGACTACTTACGGTCCTTTAATTGGTCACCAATGATGTCACCTAATGCAAAGCCGTTGTCGTTATCACTCATGTACTTCTTGTTTACTGAATTTTCGTTACGTGAACGACGTGGACGAGAATTATGATTTTCTGAAGAAGCGTTTGAGTCAGCAGCCTTGATTGAAAGTGAAATTCTCCTATCACTTGGGTCAATGTTCAAAACCTTAACCTTAACACTTTGACCAACCTTTAAAACATCGCTTGGCTTGTCAACATGCTTGTTTGAGATTTCTGAAACGTGTACCAAACCTTGAATACCATCAGCAACTTCAACGAAAGCACCAAAGTTAGTTAATGACTTTACTTCACCTTCAAAAATATCGCCTTCGTTTAAGTCAGCTGTAGCTTGTTCAAATGGAGAAGGTTCAGTTTGCTTAATAGACAGGGAAATACGATGTCTGTCATTGTCGATACCAATGACCTTAACCTTAACATCTTGACCAACCTTTAAAACATCGCTTGGCTTGTCAACGTGCTTGTAAGAAATTTCTGAAATATGAACTAAACCGTCAACACCACCAACATCGATGAATGCACCGAAGTTAGTCAAACGTGAAACCTTACCTTCAACAACGTCACCAACAACTAATTGTGATGCAACCTTGTCAAATGCTTCTTCACGTTCTTCTTCAACTAAATCCTTGTGTGAAAGGATTAAGCGGTTCTTGTTAGGATCAATTTCGGTAATCTTAAGTTTCATAGTCTTACCAATGTAAGGCTTAAGATCTGAAACGTAACGGTTTGAAATTAATGAAGCTGGTAAGAAACCACGTGTACCAACATCAACAATTAAACCACCACGAACTGATGAAGTTACAGTACCTTCGACAGCATTTCCGTCTTCGAAGTCTTTTTGTAACTTGTCGTAGGCTTCTCTTTCCTTTAAGCGGGTAACTGAGAAGAAGAATTCACCATTTTCCTTGTCGCCACCGGCTCTTCTTAATACTAAGGCCTTAAACTTGTCACCAGGCTTAACTAAATCACGTAAGTCTGCGTTACGGTCTGAAGTGTATTCACGACGAGTAATGACACCTTCAACACCAGCGTTTTCAACACCAACATCGATTTGGCCGTCTTCAATGTCTAATACTTCGACATCGACAATATCTCCGACCTCAACTCCTTGCATTTGCTTTAATGCGTCTAAAAATTGATTACTGTTTTCTGACATATGTACCTCCCAATATCATGTCCCATTTTATAGGAAACCGAGATATTTTTCTACTATTTTGTGCTATTTTTTCTAATTTTTTTGTTTTTTTTCGATTTGAGCTAAAATTGCCTCTACAACTTCGTCAATCGACATGTTTGTGGTGTCAATTTCAATTGCATCATCTGCCTTTTTTAGCGGTGAAATTTTGCGGTGAGAATCTTTATAATCTCTTGCTGCAATATCTTTTTCAATTTCATCAACTGTTTGGTCAGATTTAATACCACGCTCTTTAAAATCTAATAAACGACGTTCAGCACGTGATCTTGCTGAAGCAACTAAAAAGATCTTAACTTCAGCGTTAGGTAAAACAGTCGTACCAATATCGCGACCATCCATAATGACATTTGTCTTGCCTGCCATTTCACGTTGCAGACTTACCATTTTTTCTCGTACTTTCGGCAAAGCGGATACTTCCGAAACATTAGCTGAAATTTCAGGCGTTCTAATTTCTTTAGAAACGTCCTTTCCAGCTACATATACTTTTTGCTCACCATTTTCAGATTTCAATTCAATTCCATCTTCATCAATGGCATTCAAGATACCCGCTTCATCACCATAATCTAAGTTATGATTACGAGCAATCACTGTACATGCACGATACATTGCCCCTGTGTCTATATAGACACAGGATAATTTACTTGCAATGATTTTAGCAACTGTACTTTTACCTGCTGATGCAGGACCATCTACTGCTACTTGCATTCTAATAAAAAAGAGATCTTAACATCGACCCCTTTTATCCTTTCTGAAAGATTATTTCAACTTAAGTGTCTGACCTGCTTCAATATTTGAAGAGTCTTTAAGATTATTTAATCTGGCTAATTCATCAACAGTCAAGCCATTCTTTTCTGCAATTTCATTTAAAGTATCTCCACTTTGGACTAAATAAGTCTTAGGAGTAGCAGAACTACTAGATGAGCTTGAACTAGCCTTTTCAGACTTTTTCTTGCTAAAAGAAGATGATGAGGTTTTCTTAGTCTTAACAGACTTGGATGATTTAGAAGAAACCTTCTTAACTGTTTGAACTTCTTCAGCTTTTTCTGAATGGCTTGAAGCCAAACGATGAACAACTGGGATAAGTGCAATTAAAATAACCGCTAAAATTATAATAACTGCTATCCAACGTGCTGATCCACTAGGCTGACTATCTTGTGAGCTTCGCTTTTCAGTAGGTCGTTCATAGTGCTGATATGGCCCGGTTGACTTTTTATCCATCAAAAATTCCTCCATTCACTTAACGGATTAATTTTAGCATATTTTAGGATGCTTTGAATATGAAAAATCCCATCAACTTAAAAAATTGATGGGATGATAACTTAATTCAAATTAAATCTCTTACGAACGAATGGCTTAATTGTTTTCAAGGTAGCTTCAAACAATAAGTAAACAGCCACAGCGTTAATTAATCCTTTTAACAAGTTAAAGGGCATGATAATACTAAAAATGTAGGTTGACATTGATGGTAAATGCAATAACTGACCCAAGTAAACTTTCTCAGTAAAGCTTAACAAGGCACTATAGCTATTAATAGCAGGCAAGTTTGGTACCGCTGTTACTGCGTAAATAGGAGTCAAAACGAAGGCATTAGCCAATGACATCACTGCTGCCATTGCGATAATCCCAATTACCAAACCACAAATTGGTTTAACTCTGCCCATCATTGTCTTGCGGTTATCCGCACTCACATTTTTACTTAATAAATAAAATGGAACTGCAAATGACATTGAAGCTAAGAATGCTGCTAGATTTCCAACAAGGCTTGGTAATGCAAAACCACTAAAAATTAAACTAAGCAACATTCGAATTAAAGCAATAATAACTCCCGGTACAATGCCAAAAATAAACATTCCAATTGTAATAATGACATCTGAAAAATCAAACTTTAAGAAGGCAACTCCAGGCATGATTGGAAATTCAAATTTCATAACTACAAAAGCAATACAGCCAATTAAAGCATATGCAATCACATTAGTTAAACTACTATTCTTGGATTTAGCTTGATCCATAACTTACTTTCCTTTCTCAAAACAAAAGGTCTATTGCTTCAGCAACAGACCTTAAAAAGTGTAGTAAGTTTTTTTAGCCTGTCTTCTTCCATCTAGACTTTAACTATCGGTATCTAACGATTCAACCACTGACGTGGGTCGCGGACTTTCACCGCCGGTCGGGACTTTCACCCTGCCCTGAAGACAATAACCTTGAATATTTAATTACAGTTATAATTTAGTTCAATTGCATTAATTTGTCAACTTCATGCTTCGATAATTCCCGATATTGCCCTGATGTAAGCGAATCCAGAGTTAAAAAGGCATATTTTTCACGAGCAAGCTTATCAACTAAGTGACCTACTGCTTTAAACATTCGCTTAACTTGATGATAATGTCCCTCATGAATTGTAATTTGGACAATTTGTGTGTCTTTCTTATAATCAGTTTTCAATACTTTGACCTTGGCAGGCGCAGCCTTAAAATGATCCAACTTTACTCCTTGAGTCAAGGTTTTAATTTCATCAGGAGTTAAAATCCCTTTAATCTTGGCTACATAGACCTTAGCCACTTCATTTTTAGGGTGCATCAATAAATTTGCTAATTTGCCATCGTTAGTCATTAGCAATAAACCTGACGTATCATAATCTAATCTTCCTACTGGATACAAACGATATGGTAAATCTTCGAAATAATCAACTACAGTTTTTCTACCACGATCGTCTTCTGCAGTCGAAACAACGCCGCGAGGCTTATAAAACAAATACGTGTGTAGGCTTTCCCGCTCAATTGGTTCATCATCGACTGTAATATTACTAAAAGTATCGACTTTAGTACCTAGCTTAGTAACAACATGCCCATCTACTTTAACTCGACCGGCTACAATCATTTTTTCAGCTTTTCTTCTTGAAGCGATTCCTGCTTCCGCAATTACTTTTTGTAATCGTTCTGCCATTTTCTATCCCTCTTTTTCTAAATGTTTGTCTGCGCTACCTTTTGAATCGAATAAGTCAATCTCCTCACCATCAGTTGTATCCTCAAAGTCTTCGATTAACGGTAAATCAGCCAAACTTTGATAATTAAAATATTGTAAAAAATAATCAGTTGTAACATACAACTTAGGATGACCTGGAGCATCTTTTTTGCCGTCTTGTTTAATTAATCCTCGCCAAATCAATGTCTGTAAAGCTCCTGATGAATTTACTCCACGAATATCATCAATTTCTATTCTAGTAATTGGTTGTCGATAAGCAATAATTGAGAGAATTTCAAGTGCTGATTGACTCAAATTCTTAGTTAAATCTTTTTGAAAATACTTTTCAATTATCTTAGCTGTCTGTTGACTAGTTGTCATCTTATAAGTATTTGCAATATGAATTATTTGCATTCCCGAGTCTGGATCAGCCTTCATTTTTTGCTGCAAACGAGTGACTAACTGACCTAGCTCTTCACCATCAACTTCAAGTAGTTCAATTAGATTTTGCTCCTCAAGCCCATTGTCACCTGCGACATACAAAAGAGCTTCTAAATTTGCTAGTTTACTTGCCATTCGTATCAATTCTTTCTAAATTTAAATCACCGAATTCACGTGCTTGTGTAATCTGAATTAATTGTTTTTTACACAATTCTAGTGTCGCTAAAAATAAGCCAATAACATCTGAGATATTCTGCATTTTGTCCGCGCAAGCAAAGAAACTAACTTGCCTTTTTCGTTTCAATTGTCCATGCAAAAAATCCATCATCTCATTGATCGGCGTTTCTGCTACTCTAATTGAAGCGGTATCTGGTTGCTGCAACTTCAAACGATGTAAGACCATCGTAAAAGTCGTCGCTAATTCTTGTGCAGTTATCTGACCCTTAGGCAGCGGTTGAACTTTAGCAGTGGTTGATACACTAGCTTCTTTAGCAACTGTAATCGGTACTTCTTCATTACGTTCTTTAAAATAAGCAGATATTTTCTTAAACACAGAATATTGTACCAATTGTTGCACTAATTCGTCTCTTGGATCTTCATCAGGTTGAATATCATCTACAAAATCGTTTTGAGGCAACAAATACTGTGATTTAATTCGCAATAAAGTTGATGACATGACAAAATACTCGCCTGCAATTTGTAAATTTAAGCTTTGCATTTGGCGCAAGTATTCTAAATATTGACTAGTTATTTGGGCAATTGGGATATCATAAATATCAATTTTTTGCGATTGGATCAAATGCAGTAATAAATCAAGTGGTCCTTCAAAATTCGGTAATTCTAAAGTTAAGTTACTTTTGTCCATTATCTTCTTCTACCGTTTTTAATAAATTTGTATATTCTGGTACAGCAGTTATTCGTTTATCTGGATATTCGTGCTTTAGTTCATCAACAATTTTCCGTTCATAACTAATCTCACGAAAACCAGGAGCTAAAGACAAATATCTAATAATTACAAACTGATTAGATACTTGGGTTCCTATTACGCCCACCATATTATTTTGACTATTACGATAAAGATACAAAATAAAGTCATTTTCATCCTGATTAAGCGTGATTTCTTCTTTTAAGTTTTCGATATTTTTAAAATCAGGTAAATAGGATAGTAATCCCATTGCTATCTTCTCATAATCTTTTTTATATTGTATTAGCATTTAATCACCTAAAGACGAGGATGTGTCTTCTGATAAACATTTAAAATTTGCTTTTGTGATAAATTGGTATAGATCTGTGTCGTGCTAATATCAGAATGTCCTAATATTTCTTGCACTACTCGCAAATCTGCGCCGTTTTCTAGCAAATGTGTTGCAAACGTATGACGTAAAGTGTGTGGCGTGACATCTTTAGTAATTGCCGCCATTTGACAATACTTTTTGATCATCTGCCAAATAGCCTGTCGTGTAATCTTTTTTCCTCGATTATTTAAAAAAATATGTTCATCGCTTTTCCCTACTTGTAAAATTAGCGGATCACGAACTTCATTTTCATATTTTTTTATCCAATCAAGAGCAACAGGACTAATTGGAATCAATCGTTCTTTTTCGCCTTTACCAAGAACCCGAACTAAGCCTAAATTGTCATGTAAATCCTGCAACTCCAAATTAATTAATTCGCTTACTCTCATTCCCGTGGCATATAATGTCTCTAAGATAGCACGATCACGTATACCTAACTTTCGTTTAGTATTTGGCTGCTCAAGTAGCCTATTCATTTCAGCTTGAGAGAGAGCTGTCGGCAAACGACGTTCTTTTTTAGGCAAATCGATTTCCAACATTGGATTTAATTTTTGAATATTTTGCCGAGCTAACCATTGATAAAATTTACGCATGCTAGAAATAAGTCGACTAATTGAGCTGGTTGCTTTGTTCAAATCACGCTGCCGAGCTAAAAACGCATCCACATCGCTTGCTTCAGTTGGCCATGAAGCCATACCTTCATTTTCTACAAAAGTTCGAAATTCTTCTAAATCTTGACGATAAGCATTAATTGTATTATCACTTAATCCTCGTTCAACTTGACTATAGCGTAAATAATCATCAATTTGATCTTTTAAATTAATCTTCTCCATTATCGTTCTCTTCTGGATCCTTAATTAAAGTAATCGTACCTGCTGTTTTATCTTCTTCAATTAATCCAGCCTTGAGCAAATGACCGACCGCACGTTTAAAAGCTGATTTTGAAATACCAAAGTATGATTTAATTTCTTGTGCACTTGATTTGTCATAGAAAGGTAGAGTCTTGGTTGCTCTTCTCCGCAAACTCATCAAAATCATTTGCGCATCATCATCAATTTCTTCAAAAGCACGAGGCAAAGCACTCAAATTCAAACGTCCATATTGACTGACACCGACTACTCTACCCTTGAATTGCTCACCTAGTCTCATAGGACGTGGCATCTGCGATTCATGTACAAAGCCAAGATAATAATCACTAGTTAAAACAAATGCTCCTATCTCTCGTGTAGCATAAACCGTTGCAAAGACATTTTCATTATTCATTCCACGTGGAAAGTTAGCAGCTAATTGGTCAAAAATATTTTCATCTGCTAGCTTAGCCCAAATACGATCTTTTTCGTCAGTTTCTAATCTTACTAAAAGTCGATCATCACGTCGAGGCCATCTTTCTTTTTCTCTAGGAAGATCATCCATTGATAAAACAACGTCTTTATCAGGTAGACCTACATCAACAAAGACGCCTAAGCCTGGACGTACCTCGGTTACTTTTCCCAAACCATATTGATCGGGTTGCGCGAATGGCAAAAATTGTGTCATTTCTCGATCATGACTTTTATTATCATAAATAAAACCTTCGACTTCATCTCCAATTTTAGGAATATCATCTTGCGTAATCTCGATCTTCTTCAATTCATAAGTCAGTCCATCAATTTGAACATAATAAGCTTTATCGTTTTCGTCAGTAATTTTTCCTTTACGAACTGTTCCAAGCATTTAAAAATCTCCTACTTTACATATTCTTACATATAAGTATAAGAGATTTTTATGCAAAATAAAATAGCCAGCACTTAAGCTGGCTATTTTTTGATTAGCTAATCTATCTAAATTATATTCTTAAAATTAAAGGTTTGAGATTTCGCCTTGGTAGATAGCACCACGACGAGCGTCAACAGTAATAGTTGAACCATCAGAAATCTTGTCAGTAGCGTCAGTAGCACCAACAACAACTGGGATACCTAATGATAAACCGATAACTGCGGCATGTGAAGTTAAACCTGAAGCTTCAACAACTAAACCTGAAGCCTTCTTGATAGCTGGGTTGTAGTCTGGGTCAGTAGTCTTAGCAACTAAGATGTCGCCTTCCTTAACCTTGCTGTTTGCTTCTTCAGCTGAGTTAGCTACAACAGCCTTGCCGATAACTGAACCGTTACCAACACCTAAGCCTTGAACTAACTTGTTACCGATGATTTGTAACTTCATTAAGTTAGTTGTACCTGAGTCACCAAGTGGAGTACCTGCAACGATAATTACAAGGTCGCCATCCTTTACGTAACCCTTTTCCTTAGCTACCTTAGCAGCCATTTCAAACATGTCATCAGTTGACTTAGGCTTTTCAGTCAATACTGGTTGTACACCCCAAACGATACCCAATGAGTGTTGAATCTTTTCGTCAAAGGTCATAGCAATAATGTCAGCATTTGGACGGTACTTAGAAATCATACGTGCAGTGTAACCTGAGTTAGTTGCAGTAATGATAGTCTTAACACCTAATTCTTGAGCAGTACGTACAACTGATTCACCGATAGCTTCAGTTACGTTTGAACCCTTGTAGGCTTCGAATCTTTGAAGAGCTAAAGTATTACGCTTAAGCATTTGCTTTTCAGTACGTTCGTCAATTTCAGCCATAGCCTTAACAGCCTTAACTGGGTAAAGACCATTTGCTGATTCACCTGAAAGCATAGTTGCGTCAGTACCATCAAGAACAGCGTTAGCAACGTCTGAAACTTCGGCACGAGTTGGACGTGGGTTTTCTTGCATTGAGTCAAGCATTTGAGTAGCAGTAATAACTGGCTTACCAAGTGCGTTAGCCTTGCGGATTAGGCTCTTTTGTACAAATGGAACTTCCATAAATGGAATTTCAACACCCATGTCACCACGAGCAACCATTAAACCATCTGAAACTTGCAAAATTTCGTCTGCGTTGTCGATACCTTCTTGAGATTCAATCTTTGGGAAGATCTTAACGTAGTCTGCACCTGCTTCTTCACAAAGCTTACGGATGTCTAAGATATCTTGAGCCTTACGTGCAAATGAAGCAGTAATGAAGTTAATACCATAGTTCAAACCAAACTTAATGTCATCAGTATCCTTTTCAGTAATACCTGGAAGGCGAATTTCAACACCAGGAGCGTTAACACCCTTCTTTGAACCGATTACACCAGTGTTTTGAGCTTCACAAACAAGTTCTCTCTTTGAGTCGTCCTTTTCCTTGATCAAAAGGTCAACCAAACCATCATCGATTAATACGTGACCACCAACGTGAGTATCATCGTATAAACCGTCGTAGGTAACGTGGATCATGTCCTTGTTACCCTTCTTAGTGGCATCCATTGATACACGGATCATGTCACCAGTATTAATAGTGAACTTACCACCTTCTTGTTCAGTGGTTCTGATTTCAGCACCCTTAGTGTCAAGGTCGATACCAAGAAGTAAACCAGTATCCTTTTCCACTTGACGAACCATCTTCATACGAGCAAGGTGTTCTGGGTGGTCACCGTGTGAGAAGTTGAAACGGAATACGTTTGCACCAGCCTTAGCTAAAGCAGTAATAGTTTCAATATCGTTTGAAGCTGGCCCTAAAGTACTAACAATCTTAGTTTTCTTCATTATTAAAAAAATCCTCTCCAAAAATCAACTAAATTAATATTTAGTCATTTCTTCATTTACATCCAATAACGCATAATCACCTTGGTGTTTACCGTCAAACAAATCAAGAATGTCGTGGGTATTAAGTTCACCATTCTCCATGCCGACAGCTAAACCGCCCTTCCCATCGAGAAGTAACTTAACAGCATAATTACCCATCTTAGTAGCATTAACTCTATCTGTAACAGTAGGTGAGCCACCACGTTGCATATGCGCAAGGACATTAGCACGAGCATCAAAGTCACCATATTTAAGGAGTTCGTCCTTAAACTTATCAGCAGCCATAACGCCTTCTGCTAAAACAATGATACCATGATCTTTGCCATCTGCAAAACCACGAGTAAGAGTTTCTGCAATTTCCTTAACATCGTATGAACGTTCAGGAATTACAATTGCGTCTGCTCCACTTGCTACACCGACACGCATAGCGATATCACCACATTCACGACCCATTACATTAACAACGAATACGCGGTGGTGACTGCTTGCAGTATCACGAATTTTATCGATAGCATCCATAGCAGTACGACAAGCAGAATCAAAGCCGATCGTGTAGTCAGTATAAGGAATATCATTATCGATAGTTCCTGGCAAACCAACTGAGTTTACGCCGTGGCGAGTCAAGGCTAAAGCACCATGGTATGAACCGTCACCGCCAATTACGATAACCGCATCAATACCATGTTTCTTTAATTGCTCAACACCCTTTTGTTGCACTTCTTCTTGTGCAAATTCAGGGAAACGAGCACTGTACAAGAAAGTACCGCCTTCACTAATCTTGTGGTCAACATTTTCCGTGGTAAGCGGAACAAAGTCACCTGCAACCAAACCAGCGAAACCATAACGAATTCCAAAGACTTCAAGCCCATGATGGATAGCAGTCTTTGTCACAGCTCTAATTGCTGCATTCATACCAGGGGCGTCTCCGCCACTAGTTAAAATACCAATCCGTTTCATGAATTCACCTCATCATGATTATTTTGTGTAATTTCTCACATCACATAAATATTAACATTTTTTAGGCAAAAAAGCTCACAAAAATTGGGCTAATTTATGCTTTCTTTCCGTATTTAAGTTTGTTAGCACTTACATCCATCGTCAAAGATAGCTTTGTAATTTGAACTTTATTCTTTAAAATTAACTTTTCGCAAATTGGTTAAGAAATACTGTTTTTTATTTTGGTCAAATCGATCACCTTGAACCTTGACTCCTAGTAAATAAATATCTCCTTCTTTTAAAATAGAGCCAAATTTTTCATAAGCCGGTGGAAAAATAATAATTTCTTGTTCGCTAGATGTATCAGCAAAACTAGCAAAAGCCATTGTTTTTCCATTTTTGGTCCTAATTTGCTTTAACTTCATTAATTTACCCACGCTAATACCACTATCATTTAACTGAAATTGATTCAATGGTCTAGCGTTAAATTTTTGTGCATATTTTTGTACAGCTATTAGAGGAGTAGTTGTTGTAGTAAAGCCTAAAGCTTTCTCTTCCATTTCTGCTTTTTGGGCAGCAGTCGGTGGCTCAGCAGGCTTAAGTGGTGCATCCCCCAGAATCTCAGATAAAGACATATTTTGTCCCGTTAATTGCACATTAGCAATTACATCTTTGCAGTTAAGCAATAACTCATTGCGATTATCTTCGATTGAGTCAAATGCTCCAGCCATAATCAATGCTTCAATTGCGTCTACTTGTAAGAACTTAGCGTCGATTCTACGCAAAAAATCATTAAAAGACTTATACGGTTTAGTATTGGCAGCTATTTCCTTAGCAAAATCAAGACGTAATCCTTTAATTGCTTTTAAACCAACTAAAATCTTGCCATCTTGTAAAGTATAGTCTAATTGGCTGTGATTGATATCAGGCGGCAAAATACGAACTCCAGCTTCCTGAGCTTGCATCGAATAGCTTTGCGCTTTAGCAGACGTTGATGAATTGAGCATCGCTGTGTAAAATGCAGCAGGATAATGAACCTTCAAATAAGCTAGCCAAAAGGCAATCTTGGTATATGCCACCGCGTGTGAACGGTTAAAACCATAGTTAGCAAATTGCTCTATATAATGATAAACTCGCTCACCTACTTCTTTAGGATGACCTTTTTTGACCGTACCAGCAATAAATTTTCCACGTTCTTGCTCAATGACATTCTGATTCTTTTTAGACATCGCACGTCGTAAAATATCGGCTTCACCCAATGAAAATCCTGCCAGGATTTGAGCTGTTTGCATGACTTGTTCCTGATAAACCAAAATTCCATAAGTTGATTGTAAAATTTGCTTTAAACTGGGATCAGGATAATGCACAGTAGCCGTACCATTTTTTCTTGCAACAAATGCGTCAATATTTTGCATTGGACCTGGACGGTATAAAGCGTTCACCGCTACTAGGTCCTCAAAATTGTCGGGATGCAATTTACGCAAAACACCACGAATCCCACCAGATTCGAATTGGAAGACTGCATCTGTTTTACCTTGTTGAAACAGTTCCATTGTTTTGGGATCATTTAACGGAATTGTATTAGGATCTAACTTTACACCTTGCTGCCGCACTAAAGCTAAAATATTGCCTAAAACTGTCAAATTGCGCAATCCCAAAAAGTCGATCTTTAGCAAACCTAATGATTCAACATATTTTTTGGTTTGCTGAGTTACAGGAATGCCGAAAGGACCAGCCTGCAATCCCGAAATGCCAGCAATCGAATCATCACTAATCACCAATCCAGCCGCATGAATAGAATAATGCCTTGGCAATCCCTCAAGTCCTAAAGCAGTCTTAAATAACAATTTATTCTCAGGCGTTGCATCAACCAATAATCTTAGTTCTCTAGACTCTTGATATGCTTTTTTTAATCCCATTTTATCTTTAGAGTACGGGATTGCGTGAGTCCACTTAGTGATTTCTGGTCCTGTTAAGCCAAAAACCCGGCCAACGTCTCTTAATACTTGTTTAGCAGCCATTGTACCAAAAGTCAAAATTTGAGCAGCATGATCCATGCCATACTTTTGATACATATACTTAATTACTGTATTCCGTTGAATATCAGGAATGTCCAGATCAATATCAGGCATCTCATGACGAGCCGGATTTAAAAAACGCTCAAAGAGTAAATTATATTGGATGGGATCAACTTCAGTGATACGCAAAGAGTATGAAACCAGTGAACCACAAGCTGAACCACGTCCTGGACCAGTAGTAATTTTTACTCGGTGACAATAGTTAATTACATCCCATACAATCAAAAAATAATCATCGAACCCCATCTGATTGATGACTCGTAATTCATAATTTAATCTTTTCTGATACTCGGCTGGAATACTTTTTTGACCAAAGCGCGCTTGTAAACCAGTTTGAGCCAAATAACGCAAATATTCTTCTGAAGTCGGAAACTTATCTTGATGATATTTAGGTAAGACCGGTTTTTGAAAGATCACTTCAGCATTACATTTCTGAGCAATTTTCCAAGTATTATTAATTGCATCATCCAAGTCATATTGATGATAGCGTTCTAAAACATTTTGTGCAGAATCTAAATAATGCGAACCAGCTTGCTTAGCTAGTGGCAATATATCTTGCAATTTATCTCCCTTAGCAATCGCACGCAAAGTTTTTTGTAAAAATTGCTCACGTGGCCGTAAATATTGACTATCTTCCACTGCAACTAAAGATAATTCAAATTGCTTAGCTAATCCACGGACATAATCAATGTAATCTATACTTGCTTTTGAAGCATATACACCCAAATAAAGATCAGACGTTAACTTCTTTAGTTGGCGAACATAATCACTGCCTAATGCCTGATTTGTATCATGCAGCGCCATTAATTCACTTTTTAGATTAGCTGGTACGATAATCAACAAATCATCTAAATATTTGGTTAATTCATTCAGCGTTAAGACCTTATCGTTTTGCCCATTTTCCGTTAACAAATTTACCGCGCTAGAAAGTCGCAATAAATTATGATAGCCCTTATTTGTTTTGGCAAAAACTAGCAAATCATATTTTTGGGTGCTATCAACCAAACCATTTAAACGCAGTTGCATCCCAAGAAGTGGTTTAATTCCCGCCTTTTTAGCCAACTCATAAAAATTGACCAAACCATAAGTCACGTTCACGTCGGCTAAACCAACCACAGGATAGCCCTTCTCTTTAGCGTCTTTTATCAAATCACTTACCTTGGTTGGACTACTTAAAAGCGTAAAGGAGCTTATGTTTTGAAGTGCTGCTACTTGCATAAATTAACCACCTTTCGTCATTACAAACATTAAATTAAGTATACCAAATTGAACCAATCAGGTTTGAATTTGCGCTTCATTTTTGATAAAATCTTACACGAAAGAAGGAATCATTATGGGTCGTTATATCATCACAACTGTATGGAGCGTAATCTACATGTTAGTTGTAGGCTTTATTGCTGGTCCTTTAACCCGAAGTGCTTCATTCAACGGCACAGATTTAAGAAATTGTGTAATCGTTGGGATCATTTTTGGTATTCTTTTCTCAGCAATTATTGCGACTATTACTGCTCGTTCACACAAAGATAATAGTAAATACAGTAAGTTAAAATAATTATTCAATCTATTCAAAAAAGACGTGAGATGTTTTTATTCTCACGTCTTTTTCGTTTGGTTTAGTAAAACTTATAATTCTTTTTTGTATCTACTTCGACTGGTCCATGAGTCAAATATTCGCTAAACATTTGTACATAGTCCTTATCCAAAGTGGTTTCAATTTTGTCCATACTATATTCAGGATAAAATCCCCCACCCATAGCACGATAGTTGTTAACTGCTAAATGATAAATCTGATCATCTTTGATTGGCTTACCGTGCAAAGTTAGTTTAGTCAGCCGTTCACCTACTGGTCTGGATAAATCCGCTTCATATTCGACTGGATAAAAGACATCAAAATGATACAACATTGGCTTAGGCTTAATCCATCGATCAATAAAGCCAATGTTTCCTGCTTCATCTTTCTTCAAAAAGCCAGCAGAGTGCTCAATAATATGACGTAATTCTTTACCAGTCAGCTTCACACGACACAACTGATTAGCATACGGATAATTTAACAAAACATCTCTCATAGTAATGGTCTTATCAAATCCCTTAGCTGTCTCACTCATCACTGCAGTTGCCGAAACATCAGCTTTAGTAAACCATAATTGCATTTGCTGGATTAAATTAATAAATGGCGCGCCTTCTATTCTGCCTTTCATTGCATTTTCAATTCGAGCAGGTTTATCTAAATGTGCAATTGGTTGATCTAGCCATTTTTGTGTTCTTTTATCCAAGTCAGATACAATATCAACAATTACAGGATCAGGATCATAATCTTTAGTGTCAATCAACTTAGTGGACATTGATTTGATTTTCTTAGTATCATCATCAATATCAAGAACCACTTCAGCTACAGCTTCACCGCGATAACCTGGTTGAACAATAGCAGTATCGCGTGTAACCAAATTTAAGCGCCGATGCTGGTGACCTGTCAATAGGACATCAACTTCTGGAATTTTGGTTAAAATCTGATAACCTTCATTTTCACCACGATTAGGTTCAGTCGCCTTACCAGTTTCAGGATCACTTTCAAAGCCACCATGATACATCACAGCTAAAATATCAACCTGAGGGCGTAATATTTTGGCATAATGCTTAATTTTTTCGTAAGCAGAGGCAAACTTTAAGCCTTTTACATTTTCTTTAGGTTCCCAATGTGGGATATATTGCGTTGTAATCCCCAATAAACCAATCTTTAAGCCATTTCTCTTGATAATAGTGTATTCTCTACCAAAAAATGGAACCTCTGTTTCTGCATCCAGTACATTATCATTAATGATTGGTGCCTCATTGTTATCAACATAGTAGCTTAAATAATCTAATCCAAAGTTAAAATCATGGTTACCTAAACAGCGAGCATCATACCCCACTGCATTATAAGCTTGCGTAAAAATACGTAAATCACTATAATCACCAGTTGAATGAGCATAGGAAGCAAGTGGTGAGCCTTGCAAACAATCACCTGCATCGGTAACTACAACATTGTTATCACCATACTTTTTCTTTTCAGATTTAATAACTGAGCTAACTCTACTCAAACTAAAAGGAGCATGATAGTCGGTTTTATTTTGGTAATCAGTTGGCAACAAAAATCCATGTGTATCACTAGAATGTAAAAATACTAACTTCATTATTTCTTTTTCCTTTTTCTAGGTATAAAAAAAGACACCATATCAAAGGTGTCCTTTAACTAGTTATTGCTGTTGTCGTTGTTATTTACAACTTGACGACCCTTGTAATAACCCTTTGGTGAAACACGGTGGCTTAAGCGGTATTCACCAGTAGTTGCATCATAGTGCATTGCTGGAACACTCAACTTAATGTGACCACGACGTGAACGTTTCTTTTGTTTAGAAGTATGTCTTGCAGGAACTGCCATTTAATTTGATCTCCTTTATTGTAGTCTTAAGCTTCAGGGTCATATAACCCCGAATCACTCACGTAGTTCAATCATACTATTCAATTGCTAATAAATCAAGATTTATTCTATTTTCTTCTCTTTTTTATTGAAGAAAGTGACCTTGTGATCCGTTTTTTCCTTAGTATCTCGTCCAAAGAACCAAGCAATAATCATCCCGATAATCACCATTACCACTAACACAACAATTAGTGGTAACCTCACCTTAAAAAAGCCAAAATTAATTGCGACAGGTGATGTATTTAAAACAACAAAAATTACTGCAATTAAAGCCACAACTGATCCAATAATTAAATTTCTTTGTTTTTCCATCTTTTTTTACTTTCTAGAAGCAAACTTTAAGGAAATCTCATCACCAATCGATGGAAATAGATTATACAATTTAGCCGCTACAGCTAAACTAAGTGGTAAATTTAATTCACGTTTATCACTGCCAAAGAAGTGAACTACTTGCCAAGCAACATCATCTGGATCCAACATAAATTCTTGAACATTTTTGACATAATTTCCAGTCTTATCTGCTACATTAAGGAAATTAGTATAAACTGGTCCTGGGTTTACAGTCATTACCTTGACACCAAATGGCTTTAATTCTAGCCGTAAGACATTTGAAAATTGAATTACGGCAGCCTTAGATGCACTGTAAGCGGCTGACTTGGTAGTTGGTACCTTGCCAGCAATTGAGCCAAAATTAATAATTTGACCAGTCTTTTGGTCCATCATGACCCTACCTACTAAACGAGTAAAGTACATCAAACCTAAAACATTAACTTGGAACATATTGGTAACGTCTTGCATTTTTTGGTCCATAAATTCTTCGAATTTACCAAAACCAGCACAATTAACTAAAAAGTCAATGTGTTTTACTTGTTTAGTAATTGCATTAAAGGTTTGTTCAATTTCTTCCGGCTTACCCATATCTGTTGGAAAAACATATGCTTCAGCACCGGATAGTTCTTTAGCTTCTGCTGCAATTTCATCTAATTGGTTCTTTCTTCTAGCAATTAAAATTACAGTAGCACCACGACCAGCACTTTCAAGGGCAATGGAACGTCCAATCCCACTTGAAGCACCTGTAATTACAACAACTTTATTTCTTAATGAGTCTTTCATTTTTCTGAGCCTTTCATTGGAATATTAATCTGATCAAAATCATTAACTAATACTGTATTAGAAAATACTTTTTTAGCCTGTTTTTCGAGTTTTTTCCCTTTAGCACCCATATAACGAGCAGAAATATGATTTAGACATAATAATTTAACATTATCTTTCCGAGCAATTTTGGCTGCTTCAACCGAAGTAGAATGATAATAATCATGCGCCAATTTTTGTTCATCCCCTGCAAAAGTTGATTCATGGACTAAAACATCTGCCTCTTTAGCCAAACGAGCAATACTTGGCGTGGAACGTGTGTCATAGATGACCGTCACAATTCTTCCCGGTTTAGTAGGTCCTAAGAAATTTTCACCATCCAAAACAGTACCATCAGCTAAAGTTACTTTTTCGCCATTTTTTAATTTCCCCAAAAGTGGCCCATTAGGAACATTATACTGTGCTAACTTGTCAATTAATAATTCGCCTGGATGTGAAGCCTCCACTACTCTAAAACCAAAACTAGGTATCCGGTGGTCTAGTTGCTCCGTATACACTCGAAAGCCCTTATCCTCACAGATTAACCCTGATTTAGCTAATTCAACAAACCTTATAGGATATGAAATTTTAGTCCGAGATACCTTAAGAGCTGTTCTAACAAATTCTTCAATACCACTGGGACCATAAATAGTAATAGGACCAACATCACCTTGAAAAGAACGAGTTGACAATAACCCTGGTAACCCAAAAATGTGATCACCGTGATTATGTGATATAAAAATTTTGGTAACTTTTCGTAATTTAATATTTGTTCTTAAAATTTGATGCTGAGTTGCTTCACCTACGTCAAAAAGCCAGATTTCATTCAATTCATCCAGCAACTTAAGTGCAACACTAGAAACATTGCGTTGCTTTGAAGGTTGCCCAGCACCAGTACCTAAAAATTGTAATTCCATGAAAATCCTATTCTAATCTAAAATTTTGAATGCTTAACAATTGTTTTGGTAACTAATGCACTATAGTATTTTGAGCCCTCTAAATTAGGGTGAGTATGATCACCGTAGAACCAGTCAGGATGATTCTTCGAGTATGAATACCAATCAATTATTATAAGATTATGATACCGTTTTGCACCTTGCTTTAGCAAATTATTCACTGAATTTTGCCAATCTCTAGTTGGAACGTGAACATTGATCCAGAAAACTTTTCTCTTAGGCCCAGCCTGATGCATTATTCGATCAAGATCTTCCATTGAGAAAGGTCCATTAGTTCCTAACCCTATTAAGATATTATCTGCTAAAACTCCTTGACTTTGATAACTATCTAATAAGCCAAAAGCAACATTCAATTGTCTTGAAACAGCAGCATCAATTAACGCTTTAGGCATTAATTGTTTTAAATCGTTGCTCGAACCGGCCATTACCGAGTCGCCAATCGCAGTTACTTGAACATGTTGAGCCAATTGCAAATCTAACTGGGAAATACCATATTTAACAAAAGATTTGTTAATAGGATGCTTTTTAGTTTGAAGCTCAGCTTCACGAATAATTTTAGATTTTTTTTCTTTTTTCTTTTTTTCTTTTTTTAACTTTTCAATTAATTTAGCATTATCCTTTTTTTGTTTTTTAGAATTCTGATTAATTCGCTGTGCTAATTGGCTTTTATTAAAGTCTTCTGCTTTTACTCCTGGTGAAATAGCAATAGCTGCTGATCCTAAGATTAAAATCAAAGCTGCTAAGGCTGCTTGACCTTTCTTAAAGTAATCTTTTGTTTCAAAATTAAAAATTCGAGTAAAATATTGCTTCGTTTTATCCCAGGTAATCCTACCCATTGGTCTTTCAATCAAACGATAAGTAATTTCTGTAATCACTAAAATTAAAATCACTTCAATAAGGTGATACAGCATTGGATTATCACCAATATTTACCTTATCTTCAAAAAAGATCATTACTGGAAATTGATACAGATAGATGCCATAGCTTCGTGAGCCAATCCAATCAAATAACCTATTAGTTAGGATTTGATTCCAATGACTACCAGGATGAGCAATTACAGCTACTAAAATACATACATCTAAAGTAAATAACAACATCCCGCCAGAGTAAGTAAAGGCTTGTTGTGGATTCATCCACTTAGAGAAAAACATTGCTAACATTAAAGCAAATGAAGCAAGGCCCACCAAGTCCAATATCCAACTTACTTTTCGTTCAACTTGCTGATTTAAACCTTCTATCGGCCAAACAACTGCTAATGCTGCTCCTAATCCTAAAGAAAAGAAACGAGTATCAGTTCCGTAATAAATTCGATTAATATCAGCCTTTAAAAAGTATAGGATTGCCATTTCTAATGCAGAAACAGCTGATAGACCAACTAAAATCCAGAAAATATTTTTTTTCTTTTTAACCAATTTAACTAGTAAATAAATGACAATTGGCCAAACAATATAAAATTGGCCTTCAATTGACATCGTCCATAAATTAGTAAATGGTGATTCATTAGCTGCAAAACGCTCAAAATAGCTTTGACCATTATGAATTTGCCAAAAATTAAATACATTTAATAGATTTGCAAGTACAACCTGATTTAATTTAGCCAGTAAATTTCGTTGAAAGATAAAGATATAGGCTGCACTTAACCATAAAACAGTAATTAATTGTGGATATAACTTTTTTATTCGACTCAAATAAAAATTACGATTATTATATGATCCTGTTTTATCATATGAATTAAGCATATGATCTGTCACCAAATATCCTGAGAACACGAAAAAAATCGGCACTCCCAGATATCCTCCCATAAAGGAATTAGGATCCAAATGATAAAGAATTACTCCGATAACTGCTAAGGCTCTAAGGCCAGAATACCCCGTAATAAACCTATTTTTTTTCATACCCTATCTCTACTCTTATTGTACGAATTCAAAGACAAACTTGCCAATAGCCACATCATCACCATTAACAGCTCCTTTTTCACGTAGTGCGTCATCAACGCCTAAACGCTTAAGCTTTCTTGCTAAACGCATAATACCGTCTTGGTGATCCAAGTTGGTCATTTGAACTAATCTTTCTAATTGTTCACCCTTAACGATAAATTCATGTTCGCCAACTTGCTCAACTGTAAATTCATTCTTTTGTGGTGCCTGATACTTATATTCTTTAATCTTTTGTGCTAGCTTAGGTTGTTCTTCAGCCTGTTCTTGTTCAACTTCAGTTACTAAGTTGGCAGTATCTGACATCAACTTATCTACGCCTTTATGAGTTACACTTGAGATTTCATAAATAGGTTCATTATTTCCTTCTGCTTTTAATGCTTTTTTAAACTCAGCTAGTTTTTCCTCAGCACCAGGAATATCCATTTGTGAAGCTACAATCAATTCTCGCTTCTTTGATAAATCTGTTTCGTAATTTTTGAGTTCTTTTTTAATGGTATGGTAATCATCAATTGCCTCACGACCATTATTAGGATCCATTGAAACTAGATGTAGAATTACTTTGGTTCTTTCAACGTGACGTAAAAATTGAATTCCTAAGCCTACGCCTTGACTAGCTCCTTCAATTAATCCTGGCAAATCCGCCATTGAAAAGTCACGACCATCTGGCAAGATAACCATTCCCAAATTAGGAGTTAAAGTCGTGAATTGATAAGCAGCAATTTTGGGCTTGGCCTTAGTTGTTACTGATAACAGTGTTGATTTACCAACTGACGGAAAACCAACTAAGCCGACATCAGCCAATAATTTTAATTCTAAACGCAAAACGCGATCTTCACCTGGTTCACCATTTTCAGCAATTTCTGGTGCAGTATTAACACTAGTTGCAAAATGGATATTACCACGACCGCCGCGACCGCCTTTAGCAACGACTAGTTCTTGGCCCTTTTCAGTTAAATCACCAATCAATTCATTAGTGTCATAATCATATACAGTAGTACCAACTGGAACTTTTAAATAAAGATCCTTAGCTGCACGGCCATATTGTGATTTAATACGACCATTTTCACCACTATCCGCCTTAAACTTACGCCGATAGCGAAAATCCATCAAAGTTCTTAAGCCGCTGTCAGCAACAAAAATAATACTGCCGCCACGGCCACCATCACCACCGGCTGGACCGCCATTAGGGACGTATTTTTCATGGCGGAAAGCCACCATGCCATCGCCGCCTTTTCCGGCTTGTACTTCGATTTTAGTTTGATCAACAAATGTAGGCATGTATATCTCTTCCTTCCGTCTTAATCTAGCTTTTAATACTATACCACAGAAATACGCATGATATCGCGTTTTCTCGGATTACAATGTTAATTTTACCGTTTGTGCTTGAGTAAGCGTTAATCCTGCTCTACGCAAGTCATCAATTGAAGCTTCTTTAATTTTCTTCAATGAACCAAATTCGCGCAATAATTTGTTACGACTTTTAGGACCAATTCCCTTAATCGAATCTAAACGACTGGACAAAGCATTTTTAGCATGGCGTCTTCTATGAAAAGTAATCGCAAAGCGGTGCACTTCGTCTTGAATGCGCGTCATTAAATAAAAGCCCTCTGATTTGGGATTAAGAGGAATCAGTTTCAAAGGAATACCGTTGATGGGATCGCCAAATAATAAATGGTTTGTTCTGTGCTTATCATCTTTAACCATCCCCGCAACTGGGATATTCAAATTTAATTCATTTCGTAAAACATCTAAACAAGCATCGACCTGAATTTGACCACCATCCATCAAAATCAAATCAGGCATTCTTTTATGCTCGCGCAACAGTCTACCATATCTTCGGCGGACAACTTCCCTCGTGTTGCGTACTTCGTCGCCACCATTCTGATGTTCAACCTCACCTTTTAGCTTATATTTACGATAAGCTGTTTTTTCGGGTTCACCATCTTTAAAAACGACTAAAGCAGAGACTGGGTCAGCACCTTGAATATGGGAGTGATCAAAACTTTCAATAAAGTGTCCATATGGTAAGCCTAAAGCATCAAAAATTTCTTTTTGAGCGCCTTTAGTTTTTCGATTACCTAGTTCTAATAATCTAAACTTATCATCTAGCTTTAACTTAGCATTATCCTTCGCCATGTCTAGCAATGACTTTTTCTGCCCTCGTTGCGGTGTTCTAACAGGTACCTTCAAGACCTCAGCTAAAGTAGCATTATCAAATCCTTCAGGAATCAGAATTTCTTTAGGCAAAACCCTATTTCTTTGCTCATAAAATTGCACAATAAAAGAAGTGAAAGCATCTTCTGGATCTGTGGCATCTGTCAAAGGAAACATTCTAGTTTCTCTACGCAATAACTTTGCTTGCCGTAAAAAGAAGATTTGAACAGAAATCCAAGACTTGTCAACGTAATAATTAAAAATATCACGCTGCGTATTATCATTGGAAATAATTTTTTGTTTTTCAACCGTTTCTTCAATATATTTCAATTGGTCGCGAATTTCGGCTGCTCGTTCAAATTCAAGATTGCTAGCTGCTTGAGCCATTTTTTCGGTCAAACTCTGTTTAACACTAGCAATATCTCCATTCAAAAAGCTCTTGATCTTTTTAATTTGCTCTTCGTATTCTTTTTGTGGCACTTTTTTAAAGCATGCACCTAAGCACTGCCCCATATGATAGTAAAGACAAGGTCTGCCTTGATAACCATGACAGCGCCTTAGTGGAAAAACTTTTTGAATAAACTTCAAAGTGGCCTGGGCAGCATATACATTAGGATAGGGACCAAAATAGTAGCCACCATCCTTATGAACGATACTAGTTAACCGAGTTTGCGGATCGTGTTCACGCGTGATTTCTATGTAAGGATATCCCGTACCCTGCTTTAATTGAACATTATAATAAGGTTGATACTTTTTTATTAATGTAATTTCAAGTAAAAAAGCTTCCTTATCAGTTGATACAGTAATGATGTCATAATCTCGAATTTCACGAACTAATTCAGCACGACGTCCAACCTGTTTACTCTTAAAATATGAGCGAACCCGATTTTTTAAATTTTTAGATTTACCAACATATATAACCGTACCGTTAATATCTTTCATCAAATAACAGCCGGGGTTTTCTGGTAAAAGTTTTAGTTTATTCTCAATTAATTGTGTTGCCATTATCTCATCTCACTGAAAAAATTTGCATTTAATAGTTTAACACAGACTGTTTAAGAAGATCTTAACTTTGCTTATAGAAATAGCTATTCGGTACAAAAGTTGATATATTAAAAGAAATAAAATTTGAGGAGAACTTTTGATGACTAATCTAGTTTTTGACTTAATTAACCAATTTGGCTACCTAGCCATCAGTTTGCTAATTGCAATCGAAAACATCTTTCCCCCTATTCCATCCGAAGTAATTCTATCGTTCGCTGGCTTTGCAACCCATCATTCTCAAATGAATGTCTTCGGTGTAATTATTGCTTCAACAATCGGCGCGGTAGTTGGTGCACTAGTTTTATATTGGATTGGCACTTTACTTAATCCAGATCGATTAGAAAAGTTGTTCGATCATAAGTTATTCAAACTACTTGGCTTTAAAAAGGGTGATGTACAAAAGGCTATCAGATGGTTTGATAAATACGGTACCGGTGCAATCTTCTATGGTCGGTGCATCCCTGTAGTTCGTAGCTTAATTTCAATTCCAGCTGGAATAGCCAAAGTTAAATTACCTAAGTTCCTTATTTACACTAGCTTAGGCAGCTTACTCTGGAATGCTATTCTAGTTGGTCTTGGTTCCTATATGGGTGAAAATTGGGAACAAATTGTGTTAATTTTTGAAGAATACTCATTAATCATTGGAGGACTTATTCTAATTGCTTTAATATATTTCTCCTGTAAATGGTATAAGCAAAAAATTAAAGCTGATTAATTCAAACGCTCTATAAAAAATATAGAGCGTTTTCTTCTTTTAAAAATTAAAAATATCATGTAAAATTAATCTAATCTATAATAAGGGAAGTTTGCGAATGAAATTTAATATTTTTAGGAAACAAAATGTTGAGAGCTATCTCGGTAAAGACATTAAGTTCTCCAAAACAATGAACGCCGTTGATTTAATGTCTCTTGGCGTAGGAGCTGTCATCGGGACCGGTATTTTCATCTTACCCGGAACTGTTGCAGCCACATTAGCTGGACCTGGCGTTAGTTTATCCTTTGTTGTTGCAGCAATTGTTTGTGCTTTAGCTGGAATGTGTTATGCAGAATTTGCTTCAGCGATCCCAGTAGCTGGTTCTGCCTATTCATATGGGAATATCGTTTATGGCGAATTTACAGGCTGGATTATCGGTTGGGCACTGATTCTGGAATACATGCTATCTGTAGCCACTGTGGCAGCAGGTTGGTCATCATACTTCAGTTCTTTCATTGCACCATTTGGTCTAAAAATTCCACACGCTATTTCTGGTCCTATGAATCTTAACAATGGCGTTTATTTTGACTTGGTTTCTGTTTTAATCATTTTACTTATCAGTATCCTGTTGTCACGAGGGATGAAGAACTCAATTAAAATTAATGTCGTAGCTGTTTTTATTAAAATCGCCATTATTTTAATTTTTATTTTTGTAGGCTTACAGTTCATTAAACCTAACAACTATCATCCGTTCTTGCCATATCATTTTTCAGGAGTCATCAAAGGAGCAACCACAGTCTTCTTTGCCTTTCTTGGCTTTGATGTTGTTTCATCATCAGCCGCCGAGGTTAAAAATCCTAAGAAAAATATGCCCCTAGGAATTATTGGCACTTTAGCTATTGCAGCTGTACTTTATTTTGGCGTTTCAATCGTTTTAACGGGTATGGTTAATTATACCAAGCTAAACGTATCTAATCCCGTTGCTTTTGCATTGCAATATGTTCATCAAAACTGGGTAGCAGAGTTATTATCATTTGGTGCTATGCTAGGAATGGCTACCATGATGCTGACAATGATCTATTCAAGCTCTCGCTTAATCTATGCTATGGCACGTGATGGGCTATTGCCTAGTGCATTCAGTAAATTAGATAAAAAACATAACTCTCCTCAAAATGCCTTAGTCGCTGTCACTATTATTATTGCAGCAGGTGCAGCATTCTTCTCCGTTGATCAACTAGCCAATTTGGTCAACTTTGGTACACTTTTTGCCTTTACTCTTGTTTCCTTTGGAATTCTAAAATTAAGAAAAAGAACAGATATTGTTAACGATGGCTTTAAAGTTCCCGGATACCCATATTTGCCAATCATTTCTGGTTTAATTTGTATCTTTATGATTTGCCATTTAAGTTCAGAAGTTTACTTAATGGCAGCTATTTGGTTAATCATCGGTGCTGTAATTTACTTTGTTTATGGCTACCACCATAGTCAGCTTGATCATGATTAACATCAGTAAAAATTATGTAAAGAAAAAGACGATTTGCATGAATCGTCTTTTTTAGCTCTGTTTGAACTAGTTAATTTGATTAATTGCCTGACCATCTTTAAAGAAAGACAAAACATTATTCGCAACTTCTTTAGACAAATTAAATCTAGCAATGTGAGTAGCTGAACCAACGTGAGGCGTCATGATCACATTATCCATTTCAACCAATTCAGGTCTTGGATGCGGTTCGTTTTCGAAAACATCTAAGGCGGCGCCTGCAATTGAACCATTCTTTAACGCAGCAATTAATGCATCCCCGTCAATCAACGATCCACGAGCAACATTAATTAAAAACGCTGTGTCTTTCATTTTCTTTAAAAAGTCTGAATTAACCAGATGATATGTTTCAGCTGTAGCAGGAGTATGTAAACTCACAAAATCAGCTTCTTTTGCCAAAGTATCTAAGTCAACATATTTAGCATCTAATTCTGCTGCAATTTGATCATCTACTTGATGACGATTATGATAAATAATTGTCATACCAAATGCTTTAGCGAACCTAGCAACTTGTTGACCAATTCGACCCATACCTACAATTCCTAAGGTCTTTCCTTCAATGGAGTACCCTTGGTTGTCGTACTCATCGGCATTTAAAAAGACGCCTTCACGCAAAGCATGGTCATAATAATGCAATCTACGAGCTGATGCCATAATCATTGTCCAGGCAAGTTCCGCCGTTGGACGCAACACACTCTTAGGGCAATTTGAAACAACTATTCCTTTTTCTTTAGCGTATTCAACATCAACGTGGTCAAAGCCAACGCCATAAGTTGAAATTATTTTTAAATTTTTCGCAGCATCAATCATTTCTCGATCAAAAGCCATCTTTGCTACGATCACACCATCATATTCTGCAATATGATCAAGCACCCACTCACGATCATCTTCTGGTCGATGTCCTACTGGACCGATATCAACTTGACAAATATTTTTTAAATCAGTTAAGGCCTCATCTCTTAAGCCACCTAAAACTAAAACTTTTGCTTTATTCATTATTTTTAGACCTCTATTCAATTTTCATCTTAAAGTAAAAATACCACTATTTGAAAGAGAAAACATCTACTTTAATATTTTATTGATTGCAACTGCAACACCGTCGTGGTCACAATCAGCCGTAACTTCGTCAGCATGTTGCTTTGTATATTCAACAGCATTTCCCATTGCGATACCTAATCCAGCATAAGTTAACATCGGCATGTCGTTTGCTTGATCGCCTAGGGCCATCACATTACTTCGATCTATTTTTAAGTAGTCACATAGTCTTTTCAGGCCAGTCCCCTTATCGACACCGGCAGCGGTTGCTTCATAATAAAAAGGCTCAGTCTTTGAAAATACAGCTCGATCTTTCATCATTTCAAATAAAGGAGATTCTATTTTCTCATCTAAATAGTCTGGATCATCAACATACATACATTTGATGATTGGTATCTGCTTCATTTCTTCTTGTGTACGATATGAGACTTCTAATTTTACGACCCGTGAATTATAAATTGTATAATGTCCCAAATCACGGTTAGCTGTATAAATTCGATCTAACGATACGCTATGAAAATGTAAGTTTAGCTTTCGCGCAATTGTCTCTAAATCTACATAATCCTCATATTTTAGCCCCTGTTTGAAAATAACCTGCCCCGCGGTTGATTCTACAACTGCACCATTAAAACTAACTACATACTGATTTTCTTGGCCATTAAGCCCTAATTCATCTAAATAACGTTGAGCACCTGACAAAGGCCGACCTGTGCAAATTACGATTTGCTTGCCTTGTTTTTGAGCAGTTAAAATTGCTTTTTTAACTGCTGGTGTAATCTCCTTCTTAGAATTAACTAAGGTTCCATCAATATCTATCGCGATTAGTTTAATTTCTTCCATTACCTTTTCCCTTAAAACAAAGAAAGCACCGCTTATGCGATGCTTCTATTAAACAGCCATGGTCTGCGTATTTTCTTTTAACTTGACCAAATCAGCCATATCATCAGCACTGATCTCAAAATCGATGTTCAAGTTTTCCTGCATTTCTTTAACATTATCACTCTTCGGCAAAACAATACAACCTAGCTGTAAGTCAAATGATAACATTAATTGAGCTGGACTAACATGATACTTTTCAGCGTAAGTCCTGATTCTTGGATCCTTTAACAAACGACCATGTGCAAGTGGAGAATATGCTTCAATCTGAATTCCTAAATTTTTACAGTATTTCATCAAATCAGTTGGCACATTTCCTATATGAACTTCGATTTGATTAACTACTGGCTTAATTGAGCTGTTATTAACAATGTTAGCTACGTCTTCTTGTAAAAAATTTGAAACACCAATTGATCTAACTTTACCGGCTTTAAGTGCTTCTTCCATTGCTCTCCAGTTTTCCAGATTGCCTTCAAAGTGACGATCATTAATTCTATTCACTTCAATCCAAGGTTGTGGTGAATGAATTAACAACATATCAATATATTCCAAACTAAATTGATCTAAAGCGTCATCAATTGCTTTTTTTGTACCTTCATAGTCTTTAATCGAAGTTGGTAATTTAGTTGTTAAAAAAATATCACTACGCTCAACATCAGAGTTCCAAATACCTTTTCCCACACCACTTTCATTGCCATAGTCTTTAGCAGTATCGAAAGCACGGTAACCAACATTAATCGCTTGACGAATTACTTTTCGTACATCATCGTTATTAATTAGCCAAGTTCCTAGTTGAATTCGAGGAACCTCTACTCCGTTATTGAGCATTAAAGTTTTATCAGAGTACATATATACACTTCTACATTTTACTAATATGTCTCTGTTTCTTAATTCCTGTATTTGTATAGCTAATAATAATTATTAAACAATAATTGTTTTTTTCAGCTATCTGTTAATAGCATACAACAAAATTGTTGCAAATCCTATACATACATTTTATTTTTTGTGGTTCTGTTATATTTTCTAATTAAAATAGTAGCATCAATCAATGCTGCTGGGTTTATAAAGATTATCAAATAATTTATTTTATTATTATTCTATACAAAATTAATATTTTCGTATAAAAAAAGAAAGGGCTGATGATGTCCTATCAACTCTTTCTCTTCAGTCTCTTAATTCCCAACACCTATAATACCAGCATTTATCATTTAAACAAGGATAAAAAACATCTTTTACTTACTAAATATTATTTTTAGTTTTCACATTATAGTTTTCATCACATTTTTAAAAAGCTTAGATGTTATATTACAAAATGATTACAAGAGAAATATAGATCATATAGTTCACTATTAGCTATATGCAAATACTATATTTTTTGAGCAATAAGCTGCAACAATTTTTGAGCAATCTTTCGCTTACTCATTTTAGGCCATTTCTTAGTTGACTTATTTTTTTGTAAAATCGTTACCTGGTCTTCATCATTGCCAAAAACATTTTTAGAAACGTCATTTGCTACAATCATATCGGCACCTTTTGAAGATAGCTTTTTTGCAGCATTTTGTAGCAAATTATTCGTTTCTGCCGCAAAGCCGACAACTATCTGCCCTCGCTGCTTGTGGCTAGCAACTTCGCGTAAAATATCTGTCGTTTTAACTAAAGTTAGAGTCAAAGTTTGTTGATCAGCTTGCTTTTTTAATTTATGATCTGCAACTTGTTTCATGCGCCAATCTGCTACTGCAGCAGCCATAATTAAAACGTTACTATGCTTAAATTCTTTTTTGACTGCAACTAACATTTCTTCGCTACTAGAAACATGAATTAATGTAATCCTAGGATTTTGTGGCAAAGGCATACTTACATTACCATATATTAGCTTTACTTTTGCTCCCATCGCTGCTGCTTCTGTAGCTAAGGAAATGCCCATTTTCCCACTAGAGCGGTTACCAATAAAGCGGACGGGATCGATTGCTTCTTCAGTACCACCAGCAGTAATAACAATATTTTTTCCTTGCAAAACGTTCTGTTGTTCAGTGAAATTTTTGATCCACGCCACAATTGCTCCTGGCTCTGGCATTCGTCCTTTAGCAGCATAGCCTTCTGCCAGCATCCCTACTGCAGGCTCCATTATTTCTACACCATGTTCTTTCAGAAAAGCTATATTTCGCTGTGTAGCTGGATTATTCCACATTTGGTCATTCATGGCTGGTACAACCAATTTAGGTGCACTTGTAGCTAAAATTGTAGTGCTAGCTGCATCGTCAGCAATTCCCGTTGCCATTTTAGCAATAAAATTTGCAGTCGCTGGTAAAACCAGAGCTAACTCTGTCCAACGCGCTAGATGAACATGTGGTATGCTAGACTCATTTTCCTTGCTCCATAAATCATCCAAAACAGGATACTTTGTTAAAGCAGCCAGTGTATTAGTAGTTACAAAATGCTCTGCATTTTTAGTCATTACTATTTGAACTTGATGACCCGCTTTTTCTAAATCGCGGATAACGTTAACTGCCTTATAATCAGCGATTCCACCTGTCATATAAATTGTTATTCGACTCATTTTACCATTCCTCGTCATCTAAACTTATTTTTATTTTATCATTGTCCACTTAAATAGTAGAATATTGTGTTGGGAGTTATATTTGGAAAAAAATTGAAAAATATGCAAAAACTACTTTTACTAACTATATTCTTACTTAGCTTATCGGCCTGCACTAAACCACAATCATCCTCTGTACCACGTGATAAAAGTGCCACTACAATCAAGATTGTTGATAGGAAGCTTGAGTTGCATCAGCCCACTAAAAGGCCACTTCAACCTTTAAATGGAATTTTGCCTCATTGGCTGCAAATGCCAGATAAATCTCAGCCTAAGCCAGCAATTTATACTAATTTGAATACTGTTCTTAAAAACAAATAGGGAAATGATTAGTTTCATCTTCCCTATTTTTTGTTCAATTTACAAGTTGCTTTAAAAATAGTTGTTTTATATTCGCAAATTGCAATAATAAATTGAACACTTTTGGTTAAGCTGTTTGATAGATTTGATCCAGTTCTCTTTCAAAGATTTCATCTGGTGTATGATAAGCCAATATCTTTCTTGGCAATGAATTGCACCAAGTTTCAATGTTAATGATTTGTTGGAGAGAGTAGTTATGAATATAGTCACCTTTAGGAATGAATCTGCGAATAAGGCCATTATGCCTCTCTACAGTGCCTTTATCACAAGAAGTATATGGATGAGCATAATAAACTAGTGATTTGGAAATATCTTCCAGCTGAGATAGATCCGCAAATTCAGAACCATTATCAGTCGTAATAGTTTTAAAGATATCGTTCCAATGCTCGCTGTATTGCTTGCGCAGACTTTTAAAGGCATTCATTACACTGGTAGCTGTTTTATCTGGGATTTTAATAATTAGGAACTCACGGCTCATGCGTTCAGACAAAGTTAGCAGCACTTCGTCGTCCTTGGTCTTATGGCCTAAAACAAGATCACATTCCCAATGCCCAAACACATCACGCTTATTAACTTCCTGTGGTCGTTGTTCAATACTGCGGCCCAGCTTCTTCTTGTTTTTACGAATGCGATGAATTTTGGTATTGCGCTTGAGTTTCTCTGGCAAATCATAGTTGTGGATGCTTAGCAGACCTTGATCGACATAATTATAAAGCGTCCTGGTGCAGACAATATCGCTGCTGGCAAATTCACCCACAGCAGTGCAGCGATTACTGCAGACATCGAGTGACCAGCCATCTTCAAAGAAGTGCCGTTGAACGTAATCAATAAATTTGTGCTTTTTGAGAAAGGCAGATTTTCGACCACAGTGCTGACGATGGTTTTGATAAACGCTTTGGCCTTGCTGGGCTTTATAACGTTTGATATTGCCGTGATACAGCTTAACGGTTCCTCGCTTAATCTCATAGTGAATTGTACTAGGAGAACAACCGATTTCTCGTGCAATGGAGCGTAAAGAGCAATGATCTTTCAAACGAGTTTGAATAATGACCCGTTCTTCGAGCGATAAATGAGTTCCTTTTTTGCGCTTGTCCATGATAGAATGTAGTGAGTCCATTTTGACCTCCATAGATGTTTTTGTGGTTATTAACATTCTATCAAACAGGTCCAAATGGACTTTTATTTTCTACAAAGTGTTCAAGTTAATTTTACAATCGGCGGTTGTTTTATATTAATGAGTAATTTAAAATTTATATAATACAGAAAGGAACTTTATATATGCCAAATTTATCCAGTGATTTAACTTCAACTATTAATGAGAGACTAAACAACTTGACCGCATCTAAAATTCGAGCATTTGACCAAAAGGTCTCTGAAATTTCTGGGATTATTAAGTTAACTATTGGTGAACCTGATTTAGCGACACCTGATCATATTAAAGATGCCGCAATTCGTGATATTCAGGCTAATGATTCCCATTATGCTCCTCAAGCTGGTAAGCCAGAACTACTTGAAGCTATTAGCAATTACCTTGACCGCTCAATTGGTGTACATTATGATCCAAAAAGTGAAATCTGTGTCACTGTCGGTGCAACAGGTGCATTAAATGATGTCTTTATGACCTTGCTTAACCCCGGTGACAAAATTTTGGTTCCTACTCCGGTTTGGGCTTTATACTTTCAGCTAATTAAAATGACTGGAGCAATCCCTATTCAAGTCGATACTAAAAAAGATGACTTCATCTTAACAGCTGAACATTTACGTCATGTTCTCAATGGTCGCGGTAAAGGTGCAAAGGCAATTATTTTAACTGATCCTTCTAATCCAACTGGCCGCGTTTATTCTGCCACAGCTCTCAAAGCCTTAGCAGATGTCATTAAGGAATACAAAATCTTTTCTGTAACTGATGAAATTTATGCAGAACTTGTTTATGGCAAAGCCAAACATCACTCACTTTCTGAATACATCCCTGACAGAAATATTTTGATTTCCGGTTTATCCAAGGCTTATGCTATGACTGGCTGGCGTTTAGGCTATATTGCTGCCCCTAAACAAATCATGAAGAGCATCCGCAAGATTAATTCATTTTTAGTTACTTCAGTTACTGATAACGTTCAAATAGCTGCTGTCGAAGCCTTAAACAATGGTCAAAACGATCCTAAAAAAGCACGTGAAATCTACGAAGCACGTTTAAACTTTATGCAATCTGGCTTAGAAAAGTTGGGCTTTGAAATGGCCACACCGCAAGGAGCATTCTACATTTTTGCTAAGATCCCCGAAAAATATGGCACCAATGATGAACAATTCGCTTTTGAGCTGGCTCAAAAAGCAAAAGTCGGTGTCACTCCTGGTCGCTACTTTGGCAAGGGCGGTGAAGGTTATGTCCGTCTTTCTTATGCATCATCAACTGAGCAATTAAAAGAAAGTTTAGCTCGGATTAGTAATTTCGTTAATAATTTATAATTCAGATAAAAAAATAAGTGATCTCAATCAAAGCGAGATCACTTATTTTTTATTATATTGATTTATTACTTATCCCAAGTTGAATTTTCTGCAGCATCTTCAGCAGCCATCTTTTCAAGACGCTCTTCAGTTGCCTTTACACTGTCTTGGTACTTTTCCTCAACTTCGATCCCCAAGTCAGCTAATTGTTGATCAGCTACTGGAGCTGGAGCATGCATCATTGGTTCTGAAGCAGAAGCATTCTTAGGGAATGCTGAAACGTCACGAATATTATCCTTATCAGCAAGCATCATTGCAAATCGATCAAGACCGATAGCTAAACCTGCGTGAGGTGGGAAGCCCATGTCCAAAGCATCCATCAAGTAACCAAATTGTTCATATGCACGTTTCTTAGTGAAACCAAGTGCCTTAAACATATTTTCTTGAATTGAGCGCTTGTGGATACGGATTGAGCCACCGCCCATCTCATCACCATTCATAACAATATCATAACTACGTGCGTGAGCCTTATGAGGTTCAGTAGTTAGCAACTTAACCCCTTCATCATCTGGCATAGTGAATGGGTGGTGAGCTGCTACCCAACGGCCAAGTCCTTCATCGTATTCAAATAATGGCCAATCAACAACCCAAACAAAGTCATAAACACCCTTAGGAACAATACCAGTTTCTTTGGCAAATTCACGACGAAGGTGGTCAAGTGAATCACAACATACCTTCCACTTATCAGCTACGAATACTACTAATTCGCCGCCTTCAAGATCAAATTCCTTCTTCAAAGCTTCTTTGTTCTCATCAGTCAAGAAGCGAGCAACAGGGCCTGAAAATTCGCCATCTTCAAATTTAACCCAAGCCAAACCTTTAGCGTGGAAACGTTTAATAAAGTCAGCCTTCTTGTCAATCTTCTTACGTGAGTATTCTTTTGCACCATTTTTAACAGCAATTCCCTTAACAAAACCGCCATCAGCAATTGCACCGGAGAAGACCTTAAAGTCACTATCCTTGAAAATTGGGCTTAAGTCATGAATCAACATACCGTAACGAGTATCTGGTTTGTCACAGCCATACTTGTTCATTGAATCAGTCCAAGTAATTCGCTTAATTGGAGTTTTAAGATCAATGCCCTTGACATCTTTCATAATTTTCTTCAAAAGACCTTCAGTATAACTCTGAATAGTTTCTTCATCAGCAAATGACATTTCCATATCAATTTGAGTAAATTCTGGTTGGCGGTCACCACGTAGGTCTTCATCACGGAAACAACGAGCTAACTGGTAATACTTGTCAAATCCTGCACCCATTAAAAGCTGCTTGAACAGTTGTGGTGATTGTGGCAAAGCGTAGAAACTACCTGGATAGATTCTTGATGGTACTAAGTAGTCACGTGCACCTTCAGGTGATGACTTACCTAAGATTGGAGTTTCAATATCAATAAAACCATTTTCATCAAAGAATTCATGAGTAGCACGCAAAATCTTTGAACGTAAAATAATTGCTTGTTGAACTTCTGGACGGCGAAGATCAAGATAGCGATACTTTAATCTAGTTTGTTCTGAGACTTCAATTCCATCTTTAATTTCAAATGGAGGGTTCTTAGCCTTGTTTAAAATAATGATTTCAGTTGCATCAACTTCAACTTGACCAGTCTTCATGTCAGGGTTAACTTCTGAACGCTTAACAACTTTTCCCTTAACTTGAACAACATATTCATTACCAAGTGAATCGGCAATATCCATTAACTTCTTACCAGAATCTTTGTTAACAACGATCTGAACCAAGCCTTCACGGTCACGCAAATCGATGAAAACCAAGTTACCTAAGTTACGTACACGTTGTACCCAACCATAGAGATTTACATCTTGACCGATGTATTTTTCAGTAATATTGCCACAATAATCTGTTCTTTTTTCGATCTTTTCCATTGTTACTAGTCCTTCAATTCATCCATTATTTTAGTCATGTTATTTAGATCTTCAAGACTTAAATCGATTGTCTTGCCATCAGCTAAACGTTTAATATTCAAAACGCCGTTCGCCAGTTCCTTTTCACCTAAAGTAATAACATACTTAGCACCTTCACGATCTGCCTTCTTGAATTGGTTCTTTAACTTCTTCTGATTGACATCAAAGTCAGCTTCAAAACCTTGATTACGAAGGCTACGTGCAATTTCAATTGCCTTTTGTGCAGTACCGTCACCAATATTAGTAATAAAGAAATCAATACCGCGTTTCTCGAATAATGCAGGATTTTGCTTTTCAAGCACCAACATCAATCTTTCTTCGCCAATCCCGAAACCAACGGCTGGAGTAGCGGGTCCATTGAATTCTTCTACCAAGTGATCATATCTACCACCACCAAGAATAGTAGTTGCACTTTCCCATAAGCTCTTATCTTCAACCATAAATTCAAAGATAATTCCAGTATAGTAATCAAGTCCGCGTACTAGATCATCATCAATTACATAATCAATACCAAGTTGATCTAGCATCTTCAAGATTGCTTCAAAATTAGCTTTTGAATCGTCATCCAAAAATTCACGAATCTTAGGTGCCTTAGGCAAGAACTTCTTATCACGTTCATCTTTAGAATCTAAAATACGCAATGGATTATCACGCAATCTTCTTTGTGAGTCTTCTGATAACTCATCTTTCAAAGGAGTGAAATAATTAACCAAAGCATCATGATAATCTTGACGTACTTGCTCATTCCCCAAAGTGTTAATGTGAAGTTGGTAATTCTTAACGCCTAACTCACCCAATAAATCATGTCCCATCATGATTGTTTGTACATCACTTAATGGGTTGCTTGAGCCAAAGCTTTCTACCCCAATTTGGTGAAATTCACGTTGACGACCGGCTTGTGGTCTTTCATATCTAAAAGTTGATTCCATATAAAAAACATTAAATGGCTTAACAACTTCTGGCGCATACATCTTGTCTTCTACATAAGCCCGCACTACGCCAGCTGTTCCTTCTGGGCGAAGGGCAATATGGCGACCACCCTTATCATCGAAGTCGTACATCTGTTTTTCAACGATTTCTGAACTATCGCCACTTGAACGAGCAAAGATTTCATAGTTTTCAAAACTTGGTGTGCGAATTTCACGATAATTTGCGCGATTGAAGAAATTTCTGGCAGTTTCTTCAACTTTTTGCCATGAACCAGATTGATCAGGCAAAATATCAACTGTTCCCTTAGGTTTTTGAACTCTCATTTAATCATCCTTTTTATATTTTGATAACTTGATTAAAAATAAAAAGCGCCCTTGAACTTAATCAAGGGCGCTTAGATTAGCACGGTACCACCTTTTTGGTTGCTGCGATTAACGCTCGCCAAACGATCCATTATCTGTTAAAGGTGTCACAGACCGCGATCTATCTACTCTCTCACCACAACGAGCAGTCTCTTTGAATAGATCATTGCTAATCTACATTCTTTGTCATCGATAATTCTTACTTAGCTTATATTTTTCTCAAGACATTGTCAACCTTTGCGGTCTCATTTTTTCGCTAAAGATCTAACACAATCGTGAATGGACCATCGTTTTCTAAACTAACTTGCATGTCAGCCCCAAACTCACCAGTCTCAACGTGGAAACCGTCATTTTCTAGTTCTTGATTAAAGTCTTCCCAAAGTTCTTTCGATCTTGGTGGACGCATCGCATCAACAAAACTAGGACGGTTGCCTTTTTTAGTATTTGCCATCAACGTAAATTGTGATACCGACAAAATTTCTCCGTTAACATCCTTTAAAGACAAGTTAGTCTTCCCCTCCTCATCTTCAAAAATACGCATTTTAGCTATTTTATCAGCTGCTTTTTTGATTACTGGCAATTCATCACCATTTTTGATGCCAACTAATAATAAAAAGCCTTTACCAATCTTGCCCACAGTTTTACCGTCAATATCTACTTGAGCATGATTTACTCTCTGAATTACAACTCGCATTAATTATCTGACCTCTTAGTTTCGTATACGTCTGGAATATCACGTAATTTACTCAAAATTTCATCTAGTTGATCTGCATTCCGTACAGCAACTGTGACATACATATGTGTAACATTATCTTCGTTTACTTTACCAGAGATATTATTAATATTCTTAGTAAGTGAGTTCAACTTATTAATAACGTCACTAAGCAGATTGGAACGATTGTAACCAAAGACTTCAATATTTGCATTAAAGGATTGAACACTATTTTCCTCAACATTTTCCCATTCAACATCAATTAAGCGGCCTTGTTCTTCAGCTTCTTTGGTGATATTACGGCAATCTGTTCGGTGAATAGTTACACCGCGACCTTTAGTTACATACCCAATAATCTTGTCACCTGGAACTGGATTACAACACTTGGCTAAATGAAGCATTAAGTCACTAACGCCTTGGATCATGACGCCATTTTTATGCTTAACCTTCATTGTAGTATTTGAATTCTTCTTAGGTTGTTCTTCTTGAATTGCTTGTTGTCCAGAATTCAAAATCTTTTCTTCCAGCTCTTTTTGTTTTTGATTTTCTTCCTCACGGCGCAAATCAACCGTCAAGCGATTAACCACTGCTTGAGCAGAAAGATCACCAAAGCCTACTGCCGCATATAGTTCATCTGCAGTGTGATAATTAAAGTGCTCTAATAGCTTTTCAATTCGATCCCTGGCCATAAATTCTTTGGGTGAAAGATCCTCATCGCGCAACATGTCAGCAATCAATTGTTCACCATGCCGGATGCTATCTTCTCTATCCTGACTTCTGAAGTAGCGTCTAATCTTGTTGCGCGCTCTTGAAGTCTTCACCATGTCAACCCAGTCACGCGATGGCGCAGCATTAGTCTGTGTCATAATTTCAATAACATCGCCATTGCGTAATTTATAGTCCAAAGGAACTAATTTGTTATTAACTTTAGCTCCAACAGCATGACTACCAACTTGAGTGTGAATTGCATAGGCAAAATCTAGCGTAACCGAACCTTTAGGTAGTTCATATACTTCACCTTTAGGCGTAAAAACATAAACTCTGTCTGAAAAAATATCACTTTTAACAGACTTCATAAATTCACCGGCATCTTTAGTTTCATCCTTTAATTCAAGGATTTCTCTTACCATATCCAGCTTTTCACCAGAGGTACTTTGCTCAACACCAGTAAAATTACCACGCTTATAAGCCCAGTGTGCAGCCACACCATATTCAGCTACTTCATGCATTTGTTCAGTTCTAATCTGAATTTCTAGTGGACGACCACCAGGCCCAATAATGGTTGTATGGAGTGATTGATAGCCGTTAACCTTTGGCATAGCAATGTAATCCTTAAAACGACCTGGCATTGGCTTCCATTCAGTATGAACAGCACCCAAAACAGCATAACAATCACGCACATTTTTAACAATTACACGTACGGCCAATAAGTCATAAATCTCATCAAAATCTTTATGCTTATTAACCATCTTTTTATAGATTGAATAAATATGCTTCGGACGACCATAAATTTCATACTTAATGCCTAATTCATCTAGAGTCTTCTTCAAAGTCTTGATTGTATCGGCAATATATTTTTCACGCTGGCTTCGCTTGACATCCATCAAGTTAACAATGCGGTAATAGGCTTCGGGATTTAAGTAGTGGAAAGACATATCTTCTAGTTCCCACTTAATTGTCCCAATACCTAGACGATCAGCCAGCGGTGCATAAATATCCATTGTTTCGGAAGCAATACGCCGCTGCTTATCAGGTCGTAAGTGTTGCAGAGTATGCATATTGTGTAAACGGTCAGCTAATTTCACCATAATTACACGTAGATCTTGAGCCATGGCAATCAACATTTTACGGTGATTCTCAGCTAAAAATTCTTGATGAGACTTGTACTCATATTTGTTTAACTTGGTTACACCATCAACAATAAAAGCTACATCTTCACCAAATTTTTCCTTCAGCTCATCATTTGTAACTGGGGTATCTTCCACTGTATCGTGCAAAAAGCCCGCTGCAACTGTATCAGGATCTAAGCCTAATGTAGCTAAAGTTCCAGCCACTTGCGTTGGATGAATAATATAAGGCTGTCCAGACGCCCGTTTCTGTCCAGCATGAGCTTTATTGGCAAATTCATATGCTTTTTCAACAAAGGCCACCTGGTCATTATTCATATACTTTTTGCAGGTATCAATTACCTGATCATGCGTCATTTCAATGTATTTGGACATTATGATCATCCCCTCTAGCGGTAAATATTTTTATTCATTAAGCCAAAAGCTTCAATTATTAAGTAAATTAAACCAAACATTAAATTATACAAAGCAAAATGTGGCAACATTGCTAAGCAGAAAAGCACAGGTAACAAGAAAATCCACCACTTGGACAGGTTAAGTTTAATAATTAAATTGCCTAGATGGTATGCAATGATGCTGTTAATAATAAAAAACAGAATTGCTTCTCGCCACACTACCGGCACACGGCAAATGCTAAAGATATACGGCAAAATCATTACCAAAATACTCCACCAGACAAGTGACATCCAGCGATGAGAATTCAACTTCCTGACAATTGGAATTGCTTCGATTTTATTTCCTAGTTTTTTCATTAAAAGATTGTGCCTCTCATCAAAGTTTAATTTAATTGATAATATTTTACCATATTTATTTTTCTTTTCTAGTAATTGCTAGTCCAATCCAGCGACCTTGACGCATGTTTAAATCGACCTTAAAGCCATTCTCGTCTAGAGCCTTTTCAATCTTAGGCAATTGCAGGTAGTCAATTCCAGAAAAGATAACTTGACCATCGTCGTTTAAATGACTATCCATTTGTGGAATCAAGTCTAGTAAAATTTCTGCCAAAATATTGGCAACAATGATGTCAAACTTGCCTTTAACATCAGCTAACAAACTAGTCTTTTGAGTGTGAATATTATTAATATCGTTTAAGGCTGCATTTTGTTTAGCTGCAGTCATTGATTCATCTGAAATATCTGTGGCTAAAACGTCAGTTGCTCCTAATTTTGATGCAGCAATTGCCAAAATACCGGACCCTGTACCAACGTCCACTACATTCATTGGCTTAACCATTGCTCTCTCTAGGCCCATCATTGCTAATTGAGTAGTTTTGTGATTTCCTGTACCAAAAGCTAAGCCTGGATCAAGCTTAATTAATTGCTGGTCCTTAAAAGCGGGGTTGTAATCTTCCCATTCAGGCACAATTGCCAAGTGACGTGAAAAATCAATCACGTGATAATACTTTTGCCATGCCGTGTTCCAATCTTGGTCCTTAATGTATGAAGTTGTAATTTTGGCATCCCCTACATCTAGGCCATAGCTCTTCAATTCCTTTAACTTATCTTGGAATTTTTTTACTAATGCGTCTTTATCTGCTTCTTCATCAAAATAAGCATAGAAATATGTATCCTTAGGTAAGTCTTTAATGTCATCCATTTCAACTACAGTAGAATCATGCAACCAGCCTGCTTGCTCAAAGTCGCTACGCTTTCTTGATTCAATACCCAATGCATTCAGATTATCTAAAGCAAAAACGCTCAAAGCGTCTTCAACTTCATGACTAGTATCAATTTTAATAATTAGTAATTTCATTAATATTATCTCCTTTGGGATTTTCTTTGCATAATGCTATCATGATAACAGGTGATAAATATGTCAAAGAAGAAAAATAAAAAGAACAAACTCGAAAAAACATTGGTCGAAAAAATCTTAGACCAAAATAAAATCAAGTATCGTCAAGCTCAATTTGCTGTCTCCGAAGATAAAGGCGGAGTTGCACAAATGAACACTTCTATTTTAGAAGACAAAGAGCGTTTAGTCTATAAAACTCTCGTCTGCGAAGGAAATAAAACTGGTCCATTGGTTGGTGTCGTACCAGTTACTGAACATTTAAGCATGAAAAAATTAGCTAAAGTTTCTGGTAACAAAAAATGTGAAATGCTTCCCTTAAAGAAATTAGCCAAAACAACTGGTTATGTACATGGCGCTAATACTCCTATCGGAATTTATTTTAAGGAAAAGTTTCCTATCTATTTGGATGACTCTATGCAAGGAAATCCTGAAATTGGTGTTTCTAGTGGTGAAGTTGGCCGCAGTGTCTTTTTGAACCCAGAAGACTTAGCCAAATTCTGCCATGCTCCTTTTATTGATCTAAAAGAATAAAAAGCGCTTACAATTTATTGCGTTATTCTTCTTCTTTTGTGTTATAGTAAATATATGTACCGCATACAGAATATAACAATTACATAGAAGAAGATGACAAAAATGAATATATTGTTAGGAATTGTTGGCTTTGTAGTTGCCATGATCGCTGCCTTTGTTGTTACGGCATTAGCAATTGCCAAGTAAATAAAGCGAAAAAATAATAACAGATTTAAAATGACGTGGTTTGATATCACGCCGTTTTTTTTCTATATAATAGTTATTTATTATCAAATTATAAATATTTAATATATAAGGCCAAACTATTTATACTAAAAAGAAAGCATGATTAATTAACAATCGCAAACTAAAAGAGACAGACCAAAAATCTGTCTCTTTTTTCTACCTTAATTTATTTAATCTGCATGTCTCCACTTCTTATCAGTTAAGATACGTGCAGCTAAAAGACCTAATGGCAATGCCACGACAATCATCAACGCTTCTACGATCCAATAAGCCCCGATATTAATATTCGTGATTCCAAAGTTAAATACAGCTCGATACATGTAAAGACCAGGCACCATAATTACAATTGATGGAACAGTAATTGCAATTCTTGGAAAACCAACTTTTTTCCTTACAATACTTGCTAATAGACCAGCTGTTAAAGCACCAATAAATGCTGCCAAAGCTGGAGCAACCTGAGCATAATCGACTAAGCTAAGACGTAATGTATTTGCCATTGCTCCCATTACCGCGGCTGTAGCTGCCATTTGTGGTCGACTGTTAAACATAATTGAAAAACCAAACACCCCACAAAAGCTAGCCAGCAATCGCAAGCAGGTTAACGTCCCTGGATCAATTTTTAACTTAGGCATAGATCCTGGATGCAAACGCAAAATTGTTGCTACAGCCCAGCCTGCCATCGTTGCAATTACGATAATTAAAATCGCATAAGTCAGCCGTTCAAGCCCAGAGCGCATATCTAACTTAGACATGTCCAATCCAGATGTAATAAATGGAAAACCCGGAATTACGAACAACATGGCACCAATATAGCCATAGGCATGATCATGATTAATGTGGAATAATATTTCTCCTACATGAAAACTCATAAAGTAAACACTGCAGGCTATGGCAACCGCAACCGCAATCTTGGCTACCAAAGTTAACCTGTGCTTACCCATAATTGCTCTAATATATTGACCGCAAGCTGCACCCAAGAAAGCACAGATCACCTCAGGAAGACCGCCGCCTAATAAGAAAATAAAGCCGCCGCAGGCCAAGCCTGAACTAAGTCCCGAAATTAACGGAGAATACGCTGACTTTTGCTGAGAAATCTCCCGTAAGCGTTTATGAATTTGACCGATAGTCCATTCCCCATGTCCCTTTTCAAATTGCCGAACGAATTTTTCCATTTCATTCAACTTAGTCATATTCACACCTGTTGCTGGTAACGATAAAGTCTGGGAATATGATTCATTATCAACATCAAAACAGGTATATTCAATTGACACTAATCCAATATCCGTTGAACAGGTAATGCCCAAGGTTCTGGCAACCGTATCCATTGAATCACGTACTCGCCAAGCACCTGTACCACAGCTTAAAAGCATAATACCTACTCGACCTACAATCGAGGCCTTTTCAACTAATGTTGCATCCTGCGCCATCGTATTATCATCGCTCTTGAAAAATTCCTCCCACAGAATCTTCATATGATGTTTTTCTGATAAATGATGTTCTCGATCAATTTCACTCATGCTATTATTACTTTCCCTTACATAGTTCGCATAATTATAACTATTATATTCTACCACAGGAACTTCATCATAATTTTTTATATTTTAAAATTTGCTGCTCCTTTTTATTATTTTAAATTTATAATAGACATATAAGTTATTTTGAAATAAAGGATGATTTAAAGTGGCTCAATTAACTGATGAACAACTTGCTAACATTGCTCATGACTTTTACCTTAGTCAGCTTAATATTGCTGATATCTCACAAAAATATGATTTATCGCGATATTTAATCGCTAAAGCACTAGAAGACGCGCGTAACCGTGGAATTGTTAAAATTAAAATCTCGCGTGGAATCAAACGCAATCAGGTACTAGAGAGAGAATTTCAGAAAAGATTCAGATTAAAAGAAGCTTTTATTGTCGAAACTACCGGCAACCGCGATGAAAATAGTGAAGCCGTAGTTAACTTCGCTGCTAAACAAATTGAAACCTATCTAAAGCAAGCAAAAATCGCTGGTATTAGTTGGGGTGCAACAATGCATGGCGTGATCAACGACTTTTTTGAGCAGGACTTAGAGCAACTTTACTTTATTCAATTACTTGGTCAACCAATTAATTCTAACCGCAGGAAGAATCCATTGGCCCAAGATGCGGCAGAAAAATTGCATTCCCATAGTCTAAGTCTGCCAACCCCACTTTATATACTAAATCCAAAGATCATGCCTGCCTTGAAACATGAGCCTTATTTTAAAGTAATTGAAAATTGTTATCATCACTTAGACATGCTTTTCACTGGTCTTAGTACTTTCCAATCATTTCAAGCTAATCAATTTTTGAAAGAAAATTATGGACCTGAACTATTTAAAGACATTCCTGACTGCGATGTAGCTGGAATGATCATGGGACGACCATATAATATTAAAGGTGAATTTTTCCCTGACTTCGAACAACACATTTGTGGTATCAGCATGAATGACATTATGAAAACGCCAATTCGTTTTTGTGTCGTCCGCAATCGCTTTAAATCTGAGGCACTCCTTGGCGCCTTACGTAGCGGTATCATTACTCATCTAGTAACTAATGATGCAATTGCCCAACGCGTTTTGCAAAATATCGATTAATTCGCTAAAGTAATACAGAGATAGACTATTTATAATGAGGAGAAAAAATGAAAAAATCTAGATATGATTTATGGATTGGTGCACTGAACCTGATCAATTGTGTGTTATTCATTAGCTCTTGGTTTGCCATCCTTGGAGCTGACTTCACTGCTAGAATAGCTTTAATATTTTACTTATTTGCCTGGTTCGGCGTGATCCTTAATGCCGTTGCAGTAGTGCAATCGCATAACATGAATATCTCACTAATTGGGCCAATTTTAGGAGTAATTGGTAATGCACTATATGGCTTTACCGCTGCTCTAGCCTTACCTGCTGTGATTGTTAATATTATTTCTGCCTTCTTTATTTTTATGCAACATAGCAATAAAAAATAGAAAAAACAGCCAAAAACTGGCTGTTTTTTTCTATGCTAAAATTTGTTATGTACTGATTAACAATTACTAAAGTTGTATTTACAATGACTGGGAGGTGAGAATTATGGAGTTTAGAATTGATGAATGTATTCCAGATGTTGTATCAATGATGGCTTTGGCACAAGCAATTGCTAATTTTGACCTCAATGGTAAAAAGCCACAAGATGTGAACCTAGGAAGGATGGCAAATGTCTAAAGTTTTTCGAAATGACTTAAAAATAAAGGACATCCCTAATCAAATAAAACTTAGGGATGTCTTTTTTAGCCCAAATATGAAATTGCTACTTGTAATTGTGCCAGTTTCATTGCCGCCTGAGCCACATTCTTGCGATCAACATCAACAAAAATCTCACAGTGTTTTTCATCAAATTCATAACCTGACCCTAGCGCAATATCTTCCGCAGTTTCATATAACTCTTTATCTTCTTCATTAGGATCTAGCTTAAATAGAATTCGTCCGCCATCACTAACGCGGCAATGATCATCGGCTTCCTCAACCCAAACATATACGGTATCGCCATAAGAATCAATCATCATTGTGGCAATCTGCAATGTCCTATCGTCAACCCAAATTGTCTTGGTTACCTTAGCAACATACGAACCTATTTCATGGTTAATTTTCTTTAATTCATCCTGCTTCATTTTTTACCTCTAATTTATAAATTCTTTTCTTTAATATAAGGATACCCTCTTAGCAATTCTTCTACAAATTTATTAAATAGATTGAATCTCCCAATCAGCTTGACTGTTACCGCTTACTAATTATACCTTGTAAATATACTAAATTTTGGAGAAAAATATGCATACTAAGGGTTTATCAGTTAAAAATGTTGTAGCGATCGGAATTGGATCGGCAATCTATGTTATTTTAGCACGTTTCACATCGATTCCTACGCCTATTCCTAACACAAATATTGAATTAGTCTTTCCTTTTTTGGCTCTTTTTGCGTCAATCTATGGCGCTAAGGTCGGTTTTATTGTCGGCTTTATTGGACATGCTTTGTCTGATTTCATTATGTACGGGCAGACTTGGTGGAGCTGGGTATTAGCTACTGCTGTTTTAGGCTGGATCATCGGTTTAGCGGCCAAACGCTTAGACTTAAAAAATGGTATTTTTGGTATTAAACAAATAATCTTTTTTAATATCATTCAAATTATTGCCAATATTCTCGCCTGGATTGTAGTTGCACCAATCGGTGACATTATCATCTATAGCGAACCTGCTAACAAAGTTTTTGTCCAAGGAATTTCGGCTACGCTTTCTAATGGTATTACAATTATGGTCATTGGCACGCTCCTACTTAAAGCTTATGCTGGAACCAAGATTAAAAAAGGCAGCTTGCGCAAGGAGGATTAAACAATGCCTAAAACAATTATTGAATTCAAAGATTTTTCATTTAAGTATGACAGTCAGGCCGAGCCAACACTAAAACAGATTAATCTAACTATCAAACAAGGTGAAAAATTGTTAATTGCTGGACCATCAGGTTCAGGTAAATCGACCATTGGCCGCTGTATTAACGGCCTAATTCCTAATCTAGATACTGGTGAGATCACCGGTGAATGCACTATTAACGGCAAGAATATTAAAGACACTAACCTATTTGATCTTTCTTTCACCACCTCAACTATCCTACAAGATACTGACAGTCAATTTATCGGCTTAACTGTTGGTGAAGACATTGCTTTTGCTTTGGAAAACGACTGCCAACCACAAAATCATATGAAACAAGTTGTTCATCGCTGGGCTGATGAATTAGGGATTGAGCATTTATTAAAGCAGGCGCCACAAAATCTATCTGGTGGTCAAAAACAAATTGTTGCTCTAGCTGGTGTCATGGTTGATGAATCACCAATTTTACTTTTTGACGAGCCACTTGCTAATTTAGACCCAGCTTCAGGAATGAAAACGATGGCTTTAATTGATCGCATTCAAAAAGAATTAAATGCGACAGTAATCATTATTGAACACCGTCTAGAAGAAGTTTTGAGTCAGCCTATAGATCGCATTATCCTAATTAATGATGGTGAAATTGTAGCTGATAAGAAGCCAAATGATCTATTACATGAGAATTGTTTAGAAGACGTTGATGTTCGTAGTCCTCTTTATTTAAATGCCTTAAAAAAAGCTAACGTCGACTTTACGCGTATTCCCGACCTAACTTCAGTCGCTGCTTTGCCCCAAGATCCTGAAATTGCTAAGCAGTTGCAAGAATGGCAAAACAACATTACCCTAAGTGGTGAAAAAGAAGAGACTCATCCTCTATTAGAACTCAAAGGCGTCGGCCACCGTTATAGTAAATTGCAGATTCATCCTTTACATGACGTTACAGCGACAATCAATCAAGGCGATTTTGTTTCAATAGTCGGTCAAAATGGTGCGGGAAAAACCACCCTTTGTCGAATTATTTGTGGCTTTATCGACAATGAGGGACTTATTTTATTTGATGGTGATAACCTTAAGCAGTTTTCAATCAAAGAGCGTTCCGATAAGATTGGTTATGTCATGCAAGATCCTAACCAGATGATTTCACAAAAAATGATTTTTGACGAAGTAGCTCTAGGCTTGCGTCTACGTGGTTATGATGAGCAGACTATTCGCACTAAGGTCTATGATACTTTGAAAGTTTGTGGTCTTTATCCGTACCGCAACTGGCCAATCTCTGCTTTATCCTTCGGTCAGAAAAAGCGAGTCACAATTGCTGCAATTTTAGTGCTTAATCCTGAGTTATTAATTCTTGATGAACCAACTGCAGGGCAAGATTGGCAAACTTATACTGAGATCATGAACTTTTTAAAACAGCTTAATGATCAAGGCAAAACAATTATGATTATCACTCACGATATGTACTTGCTGATGGAATACACTAACAGATCCCTGGCTTTTGCTGATGGAACACTAATTGCTGACACAGATCCAATCAAGTTATTAACTGAAAAAGCTTTAATTAAAAAGGCTGCTTTGAAGCGAACCTCCTTATATAATCTCGCTATCAAATATCAATTAGAAAATCCAGATAGCTTTGTCCGCGCCTATATTGATGCAGAAAGGGATGAAAAACATGCATAATGAAAGCCAAGTTTTAGGTTATCAACCTGGTGATTCTTTTATTTATCAATTAAACGCAACCACTAAGTTAGTTTTTATGCTCCTAGTCTCGGTTGCTTGTATGGTAACTTATGATACCAGATTCTTAATTGCTATCTGTATTTTATCAATTTTCTTGTTTAAAGAGGCAAAAATTAAGTGGAGTCAGATTTCTTTTATCGTGAAATTTATTGTAGTTTTCATGTTGCTAAATCTGATTTTTGTTTTCATCTTTCAGCCAAGCTATGGTGAAAATATTTATCATTCTAAAAGCATCTTGATCCATGCCGGCTACTTCACATTAACATTGCAAGAGGTATTCTACTTATTCAATCTTTTCTTAAAATATGTCTGCTCAATTCCAATCGTATTGCTGTTTCTATTAACTACTAATCCTAGTCAATTTGCTGCTTCATTAAATAAAATCGGCATTAGTTACAAAATTTCCTATGCTGTTTCTCTAGCTCTACGCTACATCCCAGATATCCAAAATTCTTATTGGGATATCTCAGCTGCCCAACAAGCACGTGGCAATGAACTATCCAAAAAGGCTAGTTTAGGCAAACGAATTAAGGGGACATTGAATATCGTGATGCCTCTTATCTTCTCCAGTTTGGATCGAATCGATACAATTTCAACAGCCATGCAATTACGCCGCTTTGGCTCAAAGAAAAAACGGACCTGGTATGTCACCCAATCATTTAAAAAAGCTGATTATCTTGTAATGATCGCAGCCGTGATTTTGGTATTAATTGTGGTTGGTCTCTGGCAACTTGATCATGGTAGATTTTATAATCCATTTATTTAGACTAAATTAAAAGGACCTAATGGTCCCTTTTTTGTTTTCGATTTTTCTGTTTATGATCATCTTGAGTGACAATCTCAGGTTTCTTAGGAATCGGCGGCGTGATTATTTCATAATTACGCAAACGGTGTTCAAGATAGTCATCTAATCGCTCTTGCGTATTTTCATGTACAATAATCATTAAATCGCCTCACTTTTCATAATTATACCTCAAAAATGTAGGTTAAACAGCGTAATTACTAAGTATGTCATTCCACTAGCAATCACAGGACCTGCAGCTACACCCTTGAAAACCACTACTCCAATAATAGTACCTAAAACTAATGCAACCGTCACCTGTGGCACCGCTGCTAATTGATCAACACCATAACGTGACAAGATAGCTACAGCAATTCCCGCTAAAATGGCAATCCATCCAGCTGGCGACTTAAAAGTTTTAATCAGATCCTTAAAGCCAATCTGTCCTGTCGCAATAGGAACTAGAATTGCAACCGAAATAATAGTTACGCCCCAATTAATCCCCTTTGCTTGAATAGTAGGCAGCCATTTACTAGTAAACGGTAATAATTTAAACACCATTACCACTCCCGTTGCAATAATTAATGACATGTTTTTACCCAATAACGCTACAACTAGCACCAATGCTAGAAATAACCAACTTTCCATATTTATCTCCCCTCAAAAAATCATTAGCATTAGTTCACTTTAACAAAAATATTCATCAAAACAAAATAATGAGTCTAAATAAGTGAAAATCAATCTAATTTGTGTCATAATAAAATTACTCAGAAAAATATATGTATACGCGCACCTCGTTCTTAAAACGAGGTGTTTTTTTACGCAAAGAACCAGTGCAGATATTTCACCTACACTGCTTCTTCTTAGTTGATCGATATTGCAATATGACTTTACTACTGCATCGTAGTTAGAATTTGCAAATATTTATGCTTGAAAATAAAATATTTGCACAAATAATTAAAAAACGTTTCTTGCAAAAATACAACTTAACATTTTAATAAAAACAAAAAGATGCCACTTTCGTGACACCTTTGTGATTACTTATTCATACATTTCGTTTTGAACTAATCCCTAACTTCCTTAATGGTATCAATGATAGTACCATCACGATACTCAACTAAGGCAACCGTACGATCAGTATATTCAAGTGGCTTTGGTACACCAACTTGTTTTTCAGCAATTTTTTGCAATTCATTAATATCCAAGATCTTAAGTCCTGGCACCTTACTAAAGGCATCCACTAAATCCTGGCGAGCTGGATTAATGGCAATTCCTCTTTCAGTTACTAAAACATCAATTGATGAACCTGGAGTAACAATAGTTTCTACTCTTGGAACAACAGTCGCATTACGTCCCCGAACAAGAGGAGCTGTAATAATCGTCATCTTGGCACCAGCTGCGGAATCTTGGTGACCACCGACGGCTCCACGAATGACACCATCTGAGCCAGTCATAACATTAACATTGAAGTCAGTATCGATTTGTAAAGCTGACAAGATTGAAACATCCAAGTTGTTAACCACTGCACCCTTATTATGAGGATCGGCATACCAAGAAGCATCAATTTCTTGTTGATTTTTATTGTTAGACATTGATTGGGCAGCACCCTTATCAAAGTCCTGCACATCCATAACTTTTCTGACCAGACCTTCTTCAAGTAAGTCAGTGGTAGGTTTAGTAATACCACCCAAAGCAAATGATGCAGTAATGCCATCATCAATCATACTTTGACGTAAGTACCTGGTGACAGCTAATGCAGCACCACCAGAACCAGTTTGGAAGCTAAACCCTTGCTTGTAATATGGAGAGTTAATGATTACCTGGTTAACCATTTGAGCAATCTTGAGTTCCTTAGGATCCTTGGTAAAGCGAGTGGCACCAGAACCAATCTTGTCTGGATCTCCGACTTTATCAATTTTAACCACATAATCCACTTGATCTTGCTGAATTGACGCAGGCGTATTTGGATAATCAACAATATTATCAGTTAATAAAACAACCTTATTAGCATAGCGAGCATCCATTAGGGCATAACCCAATGAGCCGAAGACGGCATCCCCATCTTGACCGTTAGCATTACCTGCGGGATCAGATACTGGCACACCCAAGAAGGCAACATCAACCTTAATCTCGCCCTCTTCAATTGAACGAGCACGATTACCATGTGAGCGGAAAATTACAGGATTCTTCAAGCCGCCATGTGAAACAAAATCACCTAGTGAACCGCGCATACCCGAAGAAGTAATATTAGTGATTACTCCCTTTTTAATCGCTTCGATAACTTTATCATTCATAACACCAGTAAGTGAACTTGGAGCCAAGGTTAAATCCTGGTAACCCATACTAATAATCTTGTCCATTACCAAGTTAAAAACATAATCCCCATTTCTAAAATGGTGGTGGAATGAAATAGTCATACCATCTTTCAGGTTATTCTTGATTACCTCATCAAGTGAATCAATAATCTTATTTTGTCCAGTAGTAACTCTTACCTTTGGAGCAACCCGCTTAACTTCAGGATGACCAATTTCAGTAGTTTCAAATGGTTTCAAATTCATTTTTTTCATTAAATCATCTGGTAATTCGCGTTTTACTTTATTCTCCAATGTAGTTACCTTCTTTATCAATCAAGTTAGAAGCTTTCGCTGTTTCCAAAACCCTGGTAGCCTTTTCTACAACTGGCTTATCGATCATCTTACCATTAAGTGAAATAACGCCTGAGCCCTTAGCTTTGGCTTCACGAATGGCATTTTCAACATTCTTAGCTTGCTCAATCTCTTCTTTAGTTGGATTAAAGACCTTATTAACCATTTGAATTTGACGTGGGTTAACCAAACTCTTGCCATCATACCCTAGTTCATGGATATAGTTAGTTTCACGATAGAAGCCTTCAGTATCCTTCATATTTGAGAACACTGTATCAAAGGCATATACGTCTGCGGCCCGAGCTGCTTGTAAAACCATGTTACGCGCAAATTCCAATTCGCGACCATCTGGATAACGATGAGTATGTATATCTGCAGTATAGTCTTCGCCAGATACCGCCAAGCCCATCATTAAAGGCGTTGCGGTTGCAATTTCTGGGGCATTTAAGACACCCTTGGCTGATTCGATGGCAGCCATCACGCCAATAGAACCATTTTCAATGTCAAATTCATCTTCCCAATGTTCGATATCCTTTACCAATTTTTGAATCATTGCAGCTGATTCAGTTTTAGGCAAGCGAATAACGTCAACGCCGGCTTTTACCATTGCCTTAACATCTTCATCGTAAAATGGCGTGTCTTGACCATTAACACGAACTACAATTTCACTGCCACCGAAATCGACTGTCTTAATTGCCTCATAGACCAACATTCTGGCAGCATCTTTTTCCGTTAATGAAACTGAGTCTTCCAAATCAAGCATAATCGAATCTGCACCATAAATGCCAGCATCCTTAATCATAGCTGGATTATTACCAGGTACAAACATCATGGTTCTACGCAAACGATTCTTAACGTATGTCATTTAGAGCACCTCCAAATCTGGCTTGTCTGAAGTTTCGGTTGCACGTTGTGCAGCTGCTAAAGTACGAGCCTTAATTACACAATCCAGTGCTCCCTTATCGGTTGCTTTAACCTTGGCATTTTCTAAGCCATAAGCTTTTAAGGTGTCAGTAATCACCTTTTCAATCTGATCTCCATAGGCCTTTTTTACTTCTGATTCAAGGTCAATCTCAATGCCGTTAGAACCCTTTGAAATCATGATTTGGATATCTGAACTCTCAAGTGTTCCCGCAACTGCTGTGGTTTTAATTTCCATCAATATTCATTCCTTTCTCAATTTTAGACTGCAATTTCTGCATGTTTTGCTTAATAAATTCATAAGTCGTTTCCGGCACGAATTTATTGATCTCTTTTAAATTGCCATCCTTGATCAGCTGTCTAACTTTAGTGGCAGTAACAATTTGACCGTCTTTTTCCAAGCGATCAATTACGATTACTTCAATCTCAGGACCAAGCTCATGCGCTAGGCTAACATTATAAAAGTGAGTCGTTCTTGAAATTGGTTCTTTACCAATATAACGACGGGTAATGTTCAGTCCTGGTGCAATTTGATTCTTAAAGACAGCCGCGTCTATCACCGTTTGTACAGCAATTAAATCGTCAGGTGATTTTAAGAAGTATGCTGGAAAAGTAGCTGGTGAAACCATGTAGTCTCCGCCAGAGATTACTTTCACATTACTAAACTCCTTAGTACCTTCTTGCACCAATTTGAAGCGCTCATCAAAGCTAAACAAAGAAACATCATTAGCCACAACAAAGACATAAACCAAATCGTTTTCTTCACTAGCCATCTTAATCAAATGCTGATGACCCAAGGTAAACGGATTTGCATTCATGACTATTGCAGCGACCTTCTTATGCTCTTGATCTGCTATTTCGGGCACTTCAGCCACAAATTCCTTCACATCAGGCATTCCATTTTCTAAAAAGGCTGCCTGATCCGTCTTGGCTAACAAATTGAAGTGCAAGTGCTCAAAGCTAGTTGCATACTTTGCTTTAGTAAAGACAAAGGAATGGAAAATTCCATCATTAGTCAAATATTGCGTTAAGGCTGTAACCACTTTATTAAAGCGAGCCCCCTGCGTATCGGCATCATTCTTGACTCCGATATACTTTAAGACATTACCAGCCACACTACCAGTACCAACTAAATTGCCTTCCTCATCTTCTAGCCCAATAGTATGATCAATCACATTAACTTCGCGTTCACTAAAATCATTTAACCCCAATGATTCCAACAAGTTTTCCCATTTTTGCCTAGTTGTAGCGTCGTTTAAAAACAAATCAACGACTTTATCCATAAATATGCCGCCTTACTATTTCGGTAATCGTTTTCACAAATATAGTTTACTCTCTTAGTTTGATTATTTCAATTTATCTATTAATTTTTTAAATTTTTCAAAAATTCAGCAATAATCTCATGCGTTTTTTCTGGTTGCTCAGCCTGAGGCAAATGCCCACATTCCGGTACAATCGCCGTTTGAACATCTTGATTCAGCATTTTTATCGCTTGGGTAAATTCTGGATTAAAAAATGGCGATTTTTCCCCAGCAATTACCAGCATGGGAACCGGCGTATCCAAAATCATGTCACGCCAATCTTGCTCCGCATGTTCAACTAAACAGTTATAGTTTTCGGCTGGATCATATGGGAATTCTTGATATTCCTTTTTAGCAGCCAAAAACATTTTTTCATCAATGTGATGGTAAAAAGCCTTGCCAAAATCAAATTTAAGCATGTCAGGATAATTATCCCAAGTTAGGTCTTTAAAGCCATACTTCCAGCTCTTATCCGCAATCATCTTTGGTGACTGGTCTAAATCAACCATTGCCTTTAGTCTACCTTTGCCATAAATCGACAAATATGCCCAAATATTGGCAGCCCCCATGGAATTTCCAATAGCTACTACATCATGCAAATTGAGCTTAACTAATAGCTCCTCTAAGTCAACTGCATGACGACTAATCCGCTGTCCACGATAGGTTCGTTCGGACTGTCCTTGATTGCGTGGATCAAGCATAATAAAACGATAATCATTTTTAAATAAGGCAATTAAATCTTGCCACATTTGACAAGATCCCCCTATACCTGGGATCCCAATCAAAGCAGGCTTATCTTCATCCCCCGTATCGGTATAATGCAAAATTACATCGTCATTAGTTTTAAATTTCATCTTTAATCTTCTTTCATTTTGATTACTCAATTCTATTATGACGCAAAAAAAGCAACCTGGTGATTCCAGATTGCTTATTTTTTACCATAAACCAATAATCTTCATCCAAAGAACTCCGACAGTTCCAAAAATAATCATATAGATTAATCCAAGGACAAAATTCATCTTCCACCATTCACCTTGTTTAACATAGCCAGTAGTAGCCAAAATTGAGGCAGGACCATTAGCATAGTGAGTGGTTGATGCGTTGATTGCACCAGTAAAGGCTAAAAGCATTGCGGAAAGGCCTAAAGGAGCACCAGTTGCAACCGCAACAGACAAGAATGGCAAATAAAGAGCAGTCATATGTGCAGTTCCACTTGCAAAGAAGTAGTGGGTGTAGAACAAAAGCAAAACTAGAATTGCCAATACAAAGCCCCAGCTAACACCATGAAGACCATTTTGAACTAATTTGGAGAACCAATCAATAAATCCGTATGAAATCAGCTTACCAGCCATGAACATCAGGATAGAAAGCCAAATCAAGATATTCCAAGCACCAGTTTCTTTCAGAGCATCCTGCATTGTTAACACACCGGTAGTCATCAAAATAGTTACAGCCAGGAAGGCAACAAAAGTCGCATCTAATTGTGGGATCTTAAAGAAACCAGACAAAACCCATAAAACAATTGAAAGAATGAAGACTGACATCATAATTTTTTCTGGAGTTGACATTGGTCCCATTTTTGCTAATTTTTCATCAGCCCATTTCTTAGCATCTGGAGTTTCTTTAGTCTCAGGTGGGTACATCTTGTAAATAACAAATGGAATGATTACTGCCAATACAGCAACAGGTACGATTGCAGTGAAAAACCAACCTGCCCAAGACATTTGATAGCCCTTTTGTGCGGCTAATTGTTGAGCCACCATGTTAGGAGCAGCACCGGTAATAAACAAAGCCGTTGATAAAATATTGGCATGAAAGGCAGTAAAGTCAATGTAGGCACCAATCTTTTTACGAGAAGCATCATCTGGCTTAGAATCGTAGCCTTCTTTTGAAACAGATTCAACAACTGGCCAAACGACCCCACCCGTACGAGCTGAGTTCGATGGAATTAAGGCACCGAGAATTAATTCCAATCCAGTAATCGCATAACCAATACCCAATGACTTCTTACCAAATTTTTGAATCATAATATAGGCAATACGGTTACCTAGACCTGTTTTACTAATACCATGAGCCATAATGAAGGCCATAGCGATTAACCATGCAGCAGAGTTACCAAATGAACTAAGCACGCCTTGATTAACTACCATACCTTTTGCATTTGTAACGTCCTTCATTGGTGCTAAGCCAACTAAAACAGTTACTACCAAGCCAGCTAAGGTTGTACCACCAATTGGCAAAGGTTTTGTAATACACCCTACAATTGTGGCAACGAAAACGGCAAACATTTGCCATGCCTGAACCGAAAGGCCACTTGGGCGCCATGGAGTAATACACCACAATACAATTCCAACGATCAAAGGCCAAATAAAGCCTTTATAATTCACTTTTTCTAAAGTTTTCATAAGAATCCCCTATTCTCTATGGACGATACACATCATCAATGATGTCAAAGCCTTTATCTGCTAAGCTTTTATCTACCCAACTTAAATCAACTTCTCCTTTGCTAAAGGCAATTGCTTTAGCCTCATCCTGCTCATGAAAAGCTTGTGCCTTAGGCAAAATCTCAGGAGCATCTTTACGTGGAATACAAATTACTCCATCAGCATCCCCTAAAATCACATCACCTGGGTTAACACTAACATTCCCACAAGCAACAGGTACATTTATTTCACCAGGTCCTTCTTTATATGGTCCACCTGGGGTAGTACTGGTTGCATAAATCGGCAGTTTCCAATTTCTTAAATTATCAATATCACGAATTGGGCCACCAATTACAATACCTGCAATTTTCTTTTGATCGCGTAAGTAAGACATCATTACCTCACCAATCAAAGATCTAGTGTTATCACCCTCGTCGTCGATGACAATCACATCGCCTGGCTGGCAATACTTTAAAGCCGCATAAATTGCTAAGTTGTCACCCGCCCTGGTGTGAACCGTAAATGCGGGACCAACCATTTCCTCATCAGGATTCGACATTAACTTAATTCTAGGATTCATAGCACAATTTCGTTCCATGCAATCCGCGGTATTAGAAGCTGGGATCTTTTTAAAACCAGCTACAACTTTTGGATCAGGCATTTGCCTCTTTAAATAAATTCTTTTTCCTACAGGCATAGAGTAGCTCTCCCCTCTTTATGCTCCCTAATCTATCTTGTTATTGTTAAACAAGCCTTTTTATAAAAACTAAAACTCATCACAACTCACAATTAGTATTATACACTTATCAATAGATTAAGCGGTTACAAATTTTGAATTATTTTGATTTTTTGCTTATTTTTTGAATTATTTAAACTCAAATAATTATGCAAAAAAAGAGAACTGGCTAATTAAACCAGATCTCTTTACTTGATCTTTGTTATTTTGATCTTATTCACCAAAGTTTTCCCAAGGCATTACATCGATTGCAGGTTGATCAAGCAACTCTTGCAATTCTTTTGGTAAAAATTCTTTCTTCACAATCACATCGTAAACATATTGTTCAAACCAAGCTTGACTCATTTCGTAGAAGCCCTTGTGACCAAACTTGTCGCCCCATGAGTTTTCAACCTTCCACTTACGGATATGACCGTTGTCTTCATCAACACCGACTAAAGTCATATCGTGAGTAGCAAAGCCCTCACCAGTATTCAAACGATCAGCCTTGCTCATTTGCGTATCAACGTCAAATAATTGGTCAGTCTTGTACAATTCAGTATCCAAAAAGCCAGTTTTTCTTTCCATTTGCTTTAAAACGTCATTACCAAAGCTGACTGCTTCACCTGCCTTAAGTTGCGCCACTGCAGCTTGAGCTAAATATTCAATTGGTACATTCAAATACTTAACTTGATCACCACCAGCAACATTATCATAAAGTGGCAAATGGTAAACTTTGTTGTATTCATGATTAGGGATGTTGGACAAAGCAACATAATCATCGAAATTAAAGCTCTTGAAATACTTTTGGACAAAAGCTTGTGGTGTCAGATCACGTTCCAAGTGATATTTCTTATCATCATCACGATATTCTAAGTCAAATTTCTTTGGTGGTTCACCCAAGGCTACAGAAACCATGCGATAAATCTCGTTCAAGAATTCCTTCTTAGTTTTTTCTGCTTCATCCTTCTTACCTTCACTGACTAATTTACGCAAAACAAGCGCATCTTTTCGTTCCTTGCGAGCCAAGTTCTCAGCCAAAGCAGTAGTATTATTGGTATTAAAACTCTCTGGCATTGCGTATGAAGGTACTACACCATATTTTTTAACTAAGTTAATGGCCATGGTCCAAAGACCACCATCTTCACCAGCAAATTCAAGCCATGCTTGGACATGACGATCAGTCAAAGGTTTATCTGCTAAACGAATAATTGCATTGTAAAAAGCGTTAGCACGTTCAATCTTGTCCCAGAAGAAATTATAAGCTTGTGAGAACGTAAAATCCTTGACCTTGTTTTCCTTGCCAAAGTAGTGGCGCAAAACATTCAAAGTAGTGAATTCCCAGCAACGACCAGAATGCTTCTGATCAGTTACACCGCCAATATCAAGTTCAGTTGAAAAGACATGGTTAAGTCGTTCTGATACGCGGTCATTAAATGAAGCTTCAAGCAAACCACTACGACGAGCAGCACGAGAAGCTACTTTATTCTCAGGATTAGAATTAAAGCTTTCAGAAAAGCCTTCAATTTCTTGTTGTGAAATAACTGTCATGATATACCTCGTTAATTCTTATCTTTTAATTTTTTTATTAATCTTTTCTTATATAATACTATTTTCTAGCTTTTTTGTCATTAAGAAAAAGTCCTAGTTTTTGACAACTAGGGCTTTTAATAAAATTAATGATCAATTAAAGGTTTATACCTGACAAAACTTCTTGCATCTTGTCTGCTGAGTTAATCATCTTAGCATGCTCAGTATCGGAAAGCTTAGTTTCAATTACCTTTTCGATCCCTTCACCGTTAATAACGGTTGGGGTACCTAAGTAAAGATCATGCTTAATACCGTATTCACCATTAATCGGAGCTGAAAGTGGCAAACAAATTGCACGATTGTCCAAAATAGCTGAGACAATTTGAGTAAGCATCATTGCAACACCGTAGAATGTAGCACCTTTGTTGGCAATGATCTTGCCACCCTTCTTACGCACATCGGTCTCAATTTCTGCTAGAACATCATCGTTGATTTCTGAGTAATCACGGAGTGCCTTACCTGCAACTGTTGATTCATCAAAGTTTTCAAAACTAGTATCACCGTGTTCACCAAGAACCATTGAGTTAACCTTAGCAACTGGGACATTCAAACGCTTTGAAAGTTCAACACGAAGACGCATTGAATCAAGTGAAGTACCAGTACCAATTACACGGTTCTTAGGGAAACCAGACAACTTTTGGGTCAAAGTCGTCAAAATGTCAACTGGGTTTGCGGAAACAACAAAGACACCATTAAATCCTGATTCAACTACTGGCTTAACAATACTTTCCAAAATCTTAACGTTCTTGTTAACCAAGTCAAGTCTAGTTTCACCTGGCTTACGAGGAACACCAGCAGTGATCACACAAACGTCAGCATCTTTAGCATCACTATAATCGGCTGCAGGATGAATATTGGTTTGACCCATAAATGGCGTAATATCTTCAAGGTCCATTGAATCACCAACAGGACGATCCTTAGCTACATCAAAAATTGCTAATTCATCAACAATTGTATTTTGCAATAAGTCATTTGCAAAAGTTGAACCAACAGCACCATCACCAACAAGAAATACTTTTCTACTCATAAGTTAAATTAGTCCTTTCAAATGTTTATAAACTGTTTTTTATCTACATGATTAATTATACACTAAGCGCTTTCATTAGACACGATTTATTCCATAATTATAAATTATAATATCCCATCAAAATCTCGCCAGTGTTATTATTTCTATCGAAAAAGAGCAGTTAACCAACCGCTCTCTTTACATAATCTTTCTTATATTATTTACTTTCACGAACATATTTAGCCATCTGAATACCTGCTTGACGACCAAAAATAACTGTTTCGGCAATTGAGTTACCACCAATTCGATTATTTCCATGAAGTCCGCCAGATACTTCACCAGCTGCAAATAATCCATCAATTACATTACCATTAGTATCAAGTACTTGAGTTTCAGTATTAATATGAATACCACCCATAGTATAGTGAATTGCTGGATGAACATGAATTGCAAAGTATGGACCACGATCAAGTTCACGATCCATCCCAGTCGTTCTGCCAAATTCTTTATCCTTACCAGTTGTAACGGACTTATTCCAAGCGGCAATGGTCTTTTCTAAGTTGGCACCATTTACGCCAATTTTTTTAGCTAAATCAGCCAAATCAGTACCATGTTCTACTAAACCAATCTGGTCATAAAACTCAACTGCAGCAAAATGAGCCCGTACACCTGAGTCAAAAATCAAGTATGCCCCATCTTCATGCAAATTAGTAATTGCACTAGAAACAATCTTTCGTGTACTTAATTCATTAACAAAACGTTGACCATTCTTGTTAACTAAGATAGCACCTTCACCGCGCAGACCTTCACCAATTAAATAAACATGCGGATTATCAGTATCTGCAGTTGGGTGAACCTGAATGAAGTTCATTTGCATTAGTTGAGCATCAAGTGCTTCAGCAAGCTTCAGTCCATCGCCTGTAGCCCCTGGCTGATTAGTAGTCTTATAGTCAACTAAGTCTGGACGATACTTCTTAATGATATCCTTGGAAGCACCAAAGCCACCAGTAGCTAAAAGAACCACCTTAGCTTTAACTGTTTTAATGCCATCTGGTGTCTCAACTTCAACACCATTAACGCGCTTCTTAGCATCTTGCAACAACTTGGTAACTTTAGCACCAGTAAAGATGTCAATACCCGCTTTTTTCACCTGTGTTGTCATTCGTGAAGTTAGATAAAATCCAACTGGTTCCATTGAAGCAGGACGGTGAGCACGTTTCTTACTCATCCCTCCTGTAATGGTCAAATCAGTTAAACGAATACCATATTTCATCAACCATGAAATAGCTAAAGCAGAGTGGTTAACAAAGTACTTCAACATGGCACGGTCATTTAATAAACCTCCACCTTTTAAAGTTTCTTCATAGAAGTCACGGTTATTATCAATGATCCCTTCGTCAAGCTGAACCAAAGATTCAGAAGCGTTCATTCCACTTGAAGCACGACTAGTGTTACCACCAGTTTTCTCATTTTTTTCAAGCACAACAACATTTAGATCTAGTTCATGAGCTTGAAGTGCAGCAGTCAGACCTGCTCCGCCTGAGCCAACAACGATAGCATCATATTTATTCTTTAATTCTTTTGTATTTGGCATTTCTTACTTTCCCTATTCTTCTGGAGTAGACTTATCAACATTAGTCATTTGCATATAGTCCATCCATTCATCATATTGTTCTTCAGTAACTTTACCACTCTTCAAAGCAGCTTCTCTTAAAGTAGTGCCTTCTTTATCAGCAGTTTGCGCAATCTTAGCAGCAGCATGATAGCCAATATGTGGCGACAAGGCAGTAACGGTCATTAATGAATTCTCAAGTAATTCATCCATTCTTTCTTCATTAACCGTTAAGCCATGAATCATTTTATCAGCAAAACCAGTAATTGTACCAGTTAAAATATCACAACTATCTAAGAATGATGCAATGATGACTGTCTTGAAGACGTTCATTTCAAAATTACCTTGACTAGAAGCAAAGGTAATGGTGGTGTCATTACCAAATACTTTAGCAGCAGCCATTGTCACAGCCTCTGCCTGAGTTGGGTTAACTTTACCTGGCATAATACTTGAACCTGGCTCATTTGCTGGAATATTTAATTCATGGTAGCCCGCTCTCGGACCTGAAGCAAGTAAACGAATATCTTGCGCAATCTTAAACATATCAGCAGCCAATGTTTTAAGGGCACCATGAACCACATCAAGACCTGAATGGTGAGCTAAGCCCCAGAATTTATTAGTTTTAACTTCAAATTTATGACCATAGACTTCTGATAATTTACCAGCAATTTTTTCGGTCATTCCCGGTGCTGCATTCAAGCCAGTCCCTACAGCAGTCCCACCAATAGCTAATTCGTAGAGAGTTGGCTTCAATTCACGAATATATGATAAGTCATGTTTAAGAGCAGAAATATAGCCAGATAATTCTTGACCAAAAGTCAAAGGCGTTGCGTCTTGTAAGTGGGTTCGACCAACTTTAACAGTCTTCCAATATTTCTTTTCTTTAACAACTAATTCATCAATTAAGTGTTGAATTGCTGGTTCCAACTTGTCCAATGCTTCAACGGCAACAATATTCATTGCAGTTGGATAAGTATCATTAGATGATTGACCACGGTTAACATCATCATTAGGCAAAATATCTAAACCTGGGTGCAATTTATTAGCCAAGTTAGCTACAACTTCGTTAACGTTCATGTTGCTTTGAGTACCTGAACCGGTTTGCAAAACATGAAGTGGGAAGTCCTTACGCAAGTCAGTATCGCTTAAAGCTAGCAAATGATCAATTGCATCTTCAATTGCTTCGCCTTTTTCTTTTGGTTCATCGCCAACTTCAACGTTACTTTCTGCAGCTGCCTTCTTTAAGTGTAAAAATGCTCGAATAATTTGCAATGGCATCAATTCACCACTTGGGAAGTTATTGCGGCTTCTTTCAGTTTGAGGGCCCCATAAAGCATTTTTAGGGATCTTAACTGGACCAATAGTGTCACTTTCAACACGGTATTCTTCTTCGCTCATATTATATTCCTCCTTATTAAGCTCTATAAGGTTTGCGTTAATTATCAATCACCATTTATAATACCTGTAAAGGCTTTCTTTTTCAATTTCATTCCAAAAAAAGACCCAGGATTTTTCCTGGATCATAGTTTTATCTAGACTGGTGATTCATTCTTTTAGCAAAGAAGTCACCAATGATTTGAACGATAAAAATCAAAATAATTACTAATACAGTAGCTACTAAAGTAACATCATTATTGAATCGGTTATAACCGTATGAAATAGCGGTATTACCTAAACCACCGGCACCTACAGCACCAGCCATTGCAGTCAAACCAATCAAAGAAATAATCGTCACCGTCGAAACACGAATCAGTTCTGAGCGAGATTCTCTTAAATAAACATCAAAGATAATATCACGCGTAGTTGAGCCCAAACTTTCTGCGGCTTCAACCTTACCTGGGTCAACACTTTCTAAAGCAACTTGCACCTGACGAGCATAAAATGGAAATACGCCTAAAGTTAATGGTACTAAGGCTGCCTTCATTCCGATCTGTGTACCTACAATTTTTTGAGTAACTGGTGCAACAAAGGCAAGCAGGATAATGAACGGAATCGCTCTGAAGATTGAAACTAGCTTATCTGAGAAATTGTACCAGAATTTATTGGGCCGAATCCCGCCATCCTTAGTTAAAACTAAAATCACGCCAAAGATAATACCAAGAATGCCACCAAAGATAGCTGACCAAAAAGTCATAAATAAGGTCTGAAAAATACTAGTGCCCCAGCCAGCGTCTCCGCCCCAGCCAAGTTGAACAACATTGGGTAAATATTTACTTAAGAAACTAATCATGATATACATTCCCCTTTTCATCTAAACGTGTAAATGTCACATTTTGCTTAGCCAAAAATTCTTGTGTTTGCTTTTGCTTAGCTGGATCGCCTTTCACCAATACCACCAAAGTACCAATTGGCTCTTCATTCAAAAGTTCAACATTCCCATAAAGCATTGAAACTTCTACGCCAATTTGCTTATACAATTCAATAATGATTGATTTAGTCACATTAGCTACGCTGTAAACTAATTGATAAATTGCTTCATTTTTGCCAAGCTTATCAAGCGCCAATGAATTCAAAGTAGAAATCGCTTCAAGTGATCCACCAACAAACTTCTTGGTTAAATCCTGCTTAGGATGTAAGAAGACATCTCGCAAACTGCCGTCTTCAATCACATTGCCGTGTTCCATGACGGCGACCTTAGTGGCAATCTTCTTAACAGCATCCATTTCGTGCGTGATTAAGATGACCGTTAAGTGGAACTTTTTGTTCAAACGCTTAAGCAGGTCCAAGATTTGTTGCGTATTTTGTGGGTCCAAGGCACTGGTTGCTTCATCAGAGATCAAAATATCTGGATTATTAGCCAAAGCTCTAGCAATCGCTACTCTTTGTTGTTGCCCACCAGATAATTCAGCTGGATAAAAGTCAGCCTTATCTTTTAAGTCAACCAGATCAAGCAGTTCCAATGACCGTTTTTCTAATTCCTCATCACTCAACTTTTCATGTTTTAAGGCAAAGGCTACATTTTCTAATACAGTCGTTTCATTTAATAGGTTAAAACCCTGGAAGATCATTCCGATGTTTCTGCGCTTTAATTGCAATTCTTTATTAGAAATCACCTGCTTGCCATCTTTAACAAATTCAGTGCCATCAACGGTAATACTACCGGCAGTTGGTTTTTGTAAAAGATTGACCGTTCTAACTAAAGTTGACTTGCCGGCACCAGAGAAGCCTACAATTCCATAAATGTCGCCTTTTTCAATGGAAAGAGAAACATTATTCACTGCTTTAACTGGTTCGCCCTTCTTCTGAGGGAAGGCCACTTCTACATTTTTTAATTCAACAATACTCATTTTTGATCCTCCTTACTTCAACTTAACGTCCCAGGCTGCAATTTGCGTATTGCCATAGTATTTCTTAGTTAGCTTCTTAGTTTCTGCAGTTTGGTAAGCCATGACGACATCTTGGTAAAGCTTGTCCTTTTGTTTGCCTTGTTTGACACAAAGAATGTTAATCCATTGTTTTGAATCTTTGTTAATTGGTTCAATGTAAATCGTTTGCTTATCAGTCAAGCCAGCAGGACCAGCATAATCATTATTTACTACAGAAGCGTCAACTGAATTCAATACTCGACCAGTTTGTTCAGCACCGATTTCCTTAATCTTGTAGTTATTTGGATTGCTGGTGATATCAGCTACAGTAACTAAGGTCTTACCCTTCTTCAACTTAATTAAGCCGGCATTTTTCAAAACAAACAGTGCTCTTGATTCGTTAGTAGCATCGTTAGGCACTGCAATCGTGGCACCATCAGGTAAGTCACTCAATTTATGATACTTGCGTGAATAAAGTCTGATCGGTGCGATGTAGGTTCTACCAATGGCGACAACGCCACCGTGATTTGCCTTATTCCAATCCTTTAAGAAGGCATAGTGTTGAAAAGCATTCATGTCAATATCGCCCGACTTCAAGGCCTTGTTAGGTTGGTTGTAATCCGTAAAGTTCTTAGTTTTTAAGGTAATACCATATTTTTCCTTAGCCGTTTTAGCAATTGACTTCCAAATTGCGGCTTCGGCTTTACTTTCCCCAACGATTCCGACTGTAACAGTTTTTTCCTGATTTTGACTGGGAATTCCTGGACCAAAACTAAACCAACCTGCAATCACGATCAGTATCCCAATGATCGTCCAAATAATGGTATTTCTTCTTCTCCGTTTTCTCATAAAATACATTCCTACTTTGATAAAAATAAAAAAGCACCCATCCCAAAAGGACGAGTGCTCGCGTTACCACCTTTAATTCGCTGATCACTTACGTAATCAACCTCACTGGCTATCAAAAAATAGCCTGCACTGTTAACGGATGCAGCCCCGCCGATAGCTAAATATCACCACCGGTCATCGTTCCAAACCCATATTCACTAGCTCCTATTTGCCAACTTTCACCACCACGCTGGCTCTCTTTATCAATAGAAGTTCTAGTTACTCAGTCCTTCAAGATGTTGTTTTCTTGATTTGTTATAAATAAGTTATCATCTTCTTTTAATCTAGTCAACATCTTTTTTAATTTTTATTAGATAAAAGCGATTTCATTGTATAATTAGGATATAGTTAAATAATTTATTTTTGCTAAGGAGAAAAAATGAAGAAAAATCGCTTTCGAAGTTTTGCTCTCTCATTAGCTGCAGCAATTGGATTCATTTCTTTTGCTAATACTAATGTCCCATGCAACAATCAAACCGTCTATGCTGTTTCAGATAAAGCATTAGTCAATTTGAAATACCACAACAAAGAAATTGTGACCGTTGATCATGATCAGCCGCAGTTTTCTAAGAGTACATTGAGCAAGAAAAAAGGTCCATGGCAAAAATATAGCCAATTAGATTATTTGAACCGAGCTCATGCTGCTAATGCTTTACTAAATAAAAGATTAATGCCACATAGTCAGCGTGCGGCTTTAACTTGGAATCCGACCGGCTGGCATAATAAACGAATCGCTAGTGGTTGGTTGTATAATCGGTGCCATCTAATCGGCTATCAGTTGACTGGTCAAAACAACAATCCACGCAATTTGATTACCGGTACGCGTGAATTAAATGATCCGGATATGCTTAAATATGAAAATGAGGTTGCTGAATATTTACGTAGTTCGAGCAAAAACTATGTCCGCTATCGGGTTACTCCAATATTTAAAGGGAATGACCTATTAGCTAACGGCGTTGAAATGGAAGCCGAAGCAACTAGCAAAAACGGGCCTCGCTTTAATGTCTACATTTTTAATGAGCAACCTGGTATGTTGCTTAATTACAAGACCGGTACTTCTAAGGTTAAACATGGGTCTAGTACTATTGCTGAACATGTAAAATCTAGAAAACGATCCACTTCTCGAGTAACCAAGAAACGAACCATTCACCATATCAAAGGTACTGTATCCACTGCAGAACACCGAGTCGTTGGCAATCGTCGCAGTAAGATCTACCATGTAATGAATGGGCAAAATTATCATATGTCATCAGCTAATGCAGTTTACTTCAACAGTGAAGCTGCCGCACAAGCTGCTGGATATCGAAAATCATTAAGGTAGTAAAAAAGTCAGAGCAAAACTCTGGCTTTTTCATTATCTTCTTATTTCACATTATTTTTGCCACGATCATATGCTTCCTTGAATTCCGCAAAAGTCATGTTCTTTCCTTTTTGATCAAAGACAACCAACACTTCGGCGACTCCATCCAAAATTTTAGATAACCATCTAAAGATAGTCACTGCCGCACAGAATAAGACCGCCAAAATAAATAATGATTTGTTATTAAGCATTGTCAATGAGAACAATCTTGGGAAAAAGATAGTTGAGCCAATAATACAGATAACTGATAAGCCCATAACAGCAAGTCTAAATTTGTTTATTGGTGCCGAAATATGATACATCACCATAAAACCAACTAAGACTAGCAACATAGTCGCTGTCGTGCCTACCTGACCATGATCAAGTGAGATAGAGGCCCCTGCAATGACTAAAATTGCAACTGCCAGCCAATCTGTTAAGCCCCCTGGAATTGCCCGAGCTAAAACATTTGGCATAAACTTTCCACGAATTCGCTTGTGATTGCTTTCTAAGGCCAATAAAAACGACGGCAAGCCAATTGTAAATGCAGAGATCAATGTGATCTGGGCTGGCTGCAGCGGATAATTGATTGTCATAATCAAAGAGAAGATGGCCATCAAGAATGAAAAAATGTTTTTCACCAAGAACAAGCTGGCTGAACGTTGAATGTTATTAACTACTTGCCTGCCTTGGTTCACCACTAACAGCATTTTAGCAAAATTAGAATCGAGCAAAACCACTTGTGAAGCTTGCACTGCAGCACTATTACCAGAAGCCATAGCGATTGAGCAATCCGCCTTTTTCATCGCTAAAATATCGTTAACTCCGTCACCAGTCATGGCTACGGTATTACCTTGATTTTGCAAAGCAACGACAAACTTTCGCTTTTGATCAGGCTTAACCCGGCCAAAGACATTATAGTTTTGCACGGCCTGCTCATATTCACCATCTTTAATGGTTTGCGCATCGATATACTTATCTGCCCCATTAATTCCAGCTTGCTTAGCTACTCGAGCAACGGTTACCGGATTATCCCCAGAAATAACCTTGATATCAACACCTTGCTGGTTAAAATATTGAAAAGTTGACTTGGCTTCTTTACGAATTGGATTCGACAATAAAATATAACCGAGAACTTGTACATTTTCCTTTAAGGCGGAATTATCTTCAGTTAATACGCCAGGATAATTAGCCGCAATCAACACCCGGTAGCCTTCTGCCGCATATTTTTCAAATTCAGTTTGATATTGCGCAAATTGATCACGCAAAACCATTTCAGGCGCACCAATTAAAGTTGTCTGATTGCCAAAAATTACACCAGAATATTTATTGACTGAGGTAAAAGGCAAAACGCTATCCGCCGTTTTGGTTCCATCTTTAAAATAGGCTTGAATCGCCTTCATCGTCGCGTTATCAGCTGGCATGTTTTTAGCAAAATCCGCAATGATGCTACTTAAATCACCAGTAAAATTCTTGCTACTAACAGCTTTTTCTACGGCCATCTTCGGTTCGGTAATTGTTCCCGTTTTATCTACACAAAGGACATTTACTCGGGCTAAAGTTTCAACACTCTTCATATCGTGCAGCATTACTTCTTGTCGCGCTAATCGCATAGCAGCTAGAGCTAAGGCAATCGTAGTCAATAAATATAGCCCTTCTGGAATCATCCCAATTAAAGCAGCTTCCATGGAAGTGATACTACGCTTGAGTCCAATATTATTCAAAAAGAAACTCTGACTAAATAGGGCAATTCCCACCGGAATAATGATGATGCCGACCCATTTAACCAGACGATTGATTGAACGCACCATTTCAGATTGTTCAACACTGCCCATTGCCTTTGCTTTGATCGTTAATTTAGAAATATATGAGTCTTTACCCACTTTTTCTAAGACGGCATAAGCCTTACCAGAAACTACAAAAGAACCTGACATTAATTCTGCGTCTTTAGTCTTAGTGATTTCATCAGATTCACCTGTCAACAAGGCTTCATTAACCCGCAGCTCACCTGAGATTACCCGCGCATCAGCTGGAATCTGGTCACCAGTTTGTAAAAGAATGACATCATCTTGAACCAATTTTTCGATGGGAATTTTTTCTTCTTGCCCATCACGCACCGCGATAATTTCCGTCGCATTCATCACGTTTAACTTGCTTAAAACTTTTTTAGCACGAAGCTCCTGCACAATACCGATAATCGTGTTTAAAACAATCACTGGTAAAAAAGTCAGATCGTTCCAGGCACCAACAAACACCAATAGCACAGCCAAAATAGCAAAAATCAAGTTAAAATAAGTAAAGACATTTTCTCGAATTATTTGAGTAGCTGTTTTGGACTGGTCATCAATGGCTTGATTAACCTGTCCATTTTGAATTCTTTGATCAACTTCAGCTTGAGTTAATCCCGTTATTTGTTTATCTGTCATAATTTTCTGTCCTATACTGAAAATACTTTCATCCATTATAGCGAAAAATAAAAAAGCCACGCAACTCTGCGAGACTTTTTAACAATTATTTATTTTTTCTATGATAAGTTAAAAAAGTATAGTCATACTTGTTCTTTTCATCATGATGATGCTCTTCGCGACTAACTAATTCAAAATCATCATAGTTAATCGCTGGCATCACTGTATCAGTTTTAAAATTAGCTTTGATCTCTGTTTTTTCTAAAAGATCAACTTGATCAAGTAACGCCCTAAAGATTGAAACTCCACCAATTGCACAGATTTCTTCAGTCTGATGTTGACGAAGATATTCATTTAATTCAGCTAATGTGGACACAATCTTCACTTGCTCATTACCCGCATATTTTTGCTTTAATTCTTGACGATGAGTTAAAACAATATGTTTTCTCTCTGGTAACAAGTGAGGCAAACTCGCAAAGGTTTTTCGCCCCATGATGATCGGATGACCTATAGTCTTTTCCTTAAAATGCTTCAAGTCAGCCGGCAGATGCCAAGGCAAATGGCCATCGATGCCAATACCATGCTGCTGATCTTCAGCCCAAACAAAACTTAACATTGAGACCTCCTAAACTGCAACCGGTGCCTTGATCGTGCCATGGTGCTGATAATTCAGCAATTTGATATCTTTCATTTCAAAGTCTTCAATGTGCTTTTTTTCAGGATTAAGCCACAATTCAGGTGAATCATATGGCGTCCGACTCAGCAATTCCTTTACTTGGCTAAAGTGGTTGCGATAAATATGTGCATCCCCTAAAGTATGTACAAATTCACCCACTTTTAAGCCGGTTTCACGCGCAATCATGTTCAAGAGCAGCGAATATGAAGCAATATTAAATGGCACGCCTAAAAACATATCACCACTTCTTTGATAAAGCTGCACGCTAATTTTGCCATCGACTACATAAAATTGGAACATGACATGGCATGGTGGCAAAGCACTAGTTGGCACATCTTCCGGATTCCAGGCCGTGACAATCATTCTACGAGAATCTGGCGTTTCCTTAATTTGCTTAATCACGTCAGCAATTTGATCGATAAAACCGCCTGTCCGCTTTTCCCAATGACGCCATTGTGCCCCATAGACATCACCTAAGTTGCCATATTTCTGGGCAAAAGCAGGATCATCAAGAATGCGCTGATTAAATTTCCTCATTTCTGCTTGATAAACTTGATTAAATTCTGGATCACTTTGACTACGCAAACCAAAATTAGTCATGTCAGGACCCTGATATTCAGGACTTTGAACCCAATTTTTGAAGGCCCATTCATCCCAAATATGATTGTTATGCTCTAGCAAAAAGCGAATATTGGTATCGCCCCGTAAGAACCACAACAATTCACTTTTAATCAAACCAAATGGCACCTTTTTAGTCGTTAAAAGTGGAAAGCCCTGTGTCAAATCAAAACGCATTTGGGCACCAAAATATGATCTAGTTCCAGTACCAGTTCGATCATCCTTGTCATGTCCTTCAGTCATAATTTTTTCTAACAAATCCAAATATGGTTGTTCAAGAATTGCCATTATCTTCACCTTTCAAAAAACATTTCTTCTAACATACCATAGATCTTGTATGTTGGATAATGAAAAACCATAGATTTAGTATTTCATACAAAAAATAAAAAGGTGAATAATCACCTTAATTATTTTTCTTAAATTCACTTTTATGTCTGACTAAGTAGACAATTGTTGCCACAATCAAGACTAGTGCCCCAGCGATAACTGAAATTCTTGTATCAGGATTGATAAACATAAAAATCACAATCAGTATTAACATTGCAAAGGCAAAATAATTCGAGAATGGATACAAAGGCAACTTGAATGGATGATCTTGCATCGCTTCTTTGTTATGCCGTCTAAATCTTAATTCAGCTAATAAAATCACAAACCAAGGAATCATTCCTGGTAAAACAGATGAACTGAAGACAATTACAAATAAATCACTAGCTGAATGATTAAATTGCGAAGCAATTACATTCAAAACAAAACCAATAAAAATACCACCAGAAATGCCCATAATTGCCCGATCGGGTACAATTCGCTTAGAAATATGCTTAAAAATACCAGGAGCTTCATGATCATGTGACAGTTTAAACAGCATTCTACTTGAAGAATAAATTCCTGAATTAGCTCCAGAAAGAGCCGCTGTTAAAACAACGAAGTTAATTATTGAAGCAGCCGCAGTAATCCCTACTTTAGCGAAAGTCGTTACAAATGGTGAACCTAGGCTGTCTAATTTATCCCAAGGATAAATCGTTACAATGACAAAAATTGCTCCGACATAGAAAATTAGAATTCTAAACAAAACTGACTTAACACTTTTAACGATTGCCTCTTGTGGATTAGCTACTTCTCCAGCAGAAATACCTAATAACTCGATTCCTTCATATGAACCAACAATGATTGACATTGAAAAGAAAAATCCTTTTATTCCACCAGTAAAGAAACCACCGTGAGACCATAAATTGCTAAAGCCAGTTGGATGTCCCCCATTACCAACGCCAAAGAAAATAACAATAAAGCCTAAAATAATCATTAGAATAATTGTTACTACTTTGATCATGGCAAACCAAAATTCTAATGAAGCATAGGCTTTAGCACTAGCTAAGTTGGCCAAAAGCAGAAAGGCAATAATAATTATGCCCGACCACAATGCTGAAATATTTGGCCACCAATACTTCAGATATTCAGTTGCCGCGACTACTTCGGACATTCCTACTACAATATATTCAAAGACATTGGCCCACATCGCTAAATAGCCGGCTAAGGGATGTACATATTCTGTTGCATAATCAGCAAATGAACCTGTCCCTGGATTGATATAAAGCATCTCACCTAATGCCCGCATTACAATATATAAAATCAACCCTACAAACATGTAGGCTAATAATACTGACGGACCGGTCCATTTAATAGTCGAGGTTGACCCCATAAACAAACCAACACCGATAGCACCGCCAAGAGAGATCATCTCCATTTGGCCTGCTGTCATTGTTCGTTTGAGTTGAGGAGCTTTAGATTTTTTATTCAATTTTCACAACTCCAATAATTAATCTATCCTAATTAATAACCCGCAATTAATTTACTGGTTAAATCACCATTTTGTCAAGGTTCAAATTAAAAATATTAATATTTGGGAGTCTTTTCTCTAATTGATTTTTTATTCCTTTATTAAATGAATTTCACGATCAAACATTTGCTGCATCTTTTTATTAAAATTATGGGCAATAAAGACAATTGTTGCCTTGCTTTTTAATAGCTTTTGCAAAATATTCATAGTCGCCGTCTGATCAATTGCACTAGTTCCTTCATCAATCAAAATAATGTCACTGTCATGAATCTTAGCTCTTGCTAAGACGATTTTTTGACGTTGTCCTCCGGAAATATTCAAATTATCCAAGTCAATTTTTTCATCGACACCTGCTTTAAACTTTTTAATATCGGCCGCAAAATTAACTTCATCAAGCACTTGAGCTACTTGATTATTAAGTTGCTTGTTGAACATTGTAATGTTTTCTTTAATTGTACCCGGAAATATGTTCGGCTCTTGTGGAATATAGCCTATTCTTGACATATTAGGCTTAATTGTCAAACCTTGACTATTTTGAAATTCAATTTTGCCTGTGCTAGGTTTAAGTTCACCCAAAATCAATTTAAATAAAGTAGACTTACCTGCGCCTGAATCTCCTGTTAATAAGATTTTCTCGCCAGGTTTAACTGCAATATCAGGAAAAGTAAGCTTTTCACCATTAGGATACTGCAAAGCCAAATCTTTTGTTGAAAATGCTACTGGTGTCTCTTCTTGGCCAGCTTTAACTTTTTCAATCACAGTAGCATCACCATCAACTTGTTTCATTAAATCCTGTGACGATTTCATAAAACTTAATGCCTGAATTGTTTGTTGTAAGCCGATCGAAATATTAGCTGCAAAGTTTTGGACAGACATAATTGCACCAAAAATCACTAAATTCTTAGTGATCAAAAAAGCCGTCAAAGACAACAGGATTATTTGTCCTACCATGTTACAGATCCCATTCAAAATAATTAATTGCTGTTGAGCAGCCGTTTGTTTAACATGAGCCTGTTCTACTTTACTTGAAGTTTTTTCACCTACCTGAAATAACTTAGCACCAGCAAAATATCTTCTTAATTCTTCTAAGCCAGAGAACCATTTAGCTAAAACATCTAGATAATGCTTATTTTGCTCAGAAACATTATTAGTTGCTTGTTCCATTTTCTTTTGTACTAATTTAGGTACAAAGTAAGAAACAATATCAATCACTACACTAGTCAAAAAGATTGACCAATTAATTGTAAGTAGAGCCACCAATGCCGCAACAAACATTGAACCATAGAACGGCACAATTGGATACCAATCAAAATAATTTTTTCTAATCATTTCTAAATCATTAGTCATCCGATTTTGCACGGCCGGTACTTGATGATTTTGACCATCTCTAAAGTAATGTGTAGCCAAACGAGCGCGCACCTTTTTATTATATTCTTCTTCCTGCACTCGAATTACAAATTGGATATAATAGATCATCCCTTGGGCAGCTAAATATAAAATCCCCATTAAAGCCGTCGCAAGTAAAATCTTCACCCAAGCACGATCTTTGATATAAGTCAGCCAGTACATTTGAATGTAGCCTGCACCAATAGCAGCGACACCTGAAATAACTGATAAAATATTAATGTAAATAAATCTTAAATAATTAGTTTTAATAAAGCCTTTGAAACTCAATCAGCGTCACCTCGATTAGTCAATTTAATTTGTCGATCAAACATTGAAACTAATTCTGTAGAATAATTGTGCGCAATCATAATTACAGTACTTGGAGTATTTAATAAATTTTGTAATACTTGCTTCGTCCCAGCACTGTCAATTGCACTAGTCCCTTCATCGATCAATAGCCAAGGTGATTGATGAATCAAAGCTCTGGCTAACACAAGCTTCTGCCTTTGTCCTCCAGATAAATTTCCTTTATCCAAATCAATTTGACTATTAAGTCCAGCAGACATCTTATTCAAATCCTTGGTAAAACCTACTTGATCTAATACACCTGAAATTTGATTATTTAAAGCACTATTAAACATCGTGACATTATTGGCAATTGTGTCAGGAAACAAGGTATTATCTTGAGCAATATAGCCTAATTCATCAAGATCAAAATTTAATTTTTGACCATTATGATCAAAAAAATTGATCTCACCTTGGCTGGGCGTTAATTTACCTAAAATTAATTTAAATAAAGTTGACTTGCCAGTTCCACTATCACCAGTAAGCAAGATTTTTTCACCTTGCTTAACTGTAAAATCTGGGTAAGATAAATACTCACCATTTTTGAATTGTAAGGCCAGATCTTTTACTTCTAGCCTGTTAATCTTCTTAACTTGATGCTGATCTGGAGCTATTTTTACTGGAGCTTGAAGATTAGTAATTTCCTTATTCAAATCCTTGGTAGATTTAATTAAATTCCATTCCGTTACAAATGCTGAAACACCATTCATTACAGTTGAACTAAATTGAATAGTAGTAATTACCGCACCAAAAACAATTTGTCCTTGCAAATATAAGTAAGCACATAAAACCATCAAGACCATTTGTCCCACAATATTAACTACAAAGGTGATCATATCTGCAATAGCAATAGTTGCTCCTTGATGAACAGCTGCTTTTTTATATTCGTCTGCGCTTTGGTTAACTGATTCACTAAATATATTAAAACTGGCATATCTTCGTAATTCATCCAGGCCACTCATCCACTTGGCTAAAGTGTTTAAGAACTTTTCATTTTTTTTAGTAACCTTTATTGTGGCCGATGAAGTCATTTTTTCAAAAGTTTTAGGCAAAAATAATGAAATTGCAGTTAAAATCACCGTCATTACTACTAAAAGCCAGTTAAATGAAAACAAAATTCCAATTGAGAAAAGCACAGACAACAAGTACATAAAACCATTTTTGATTGGTTTTAAATAATTCTGTGTTAGCTGATCAAGATTGGCAACCAATTCATTTTGCACTTTAGCAGTTTGGGCAATTTCATTTTTAAAAAAGTAGCGACTAATTTTTACACGAATTTGATGCAAATAAGATTGTGATTGCTTTCCGTATAAGTAATCTGAACTAGTAATCAAGGCTAATCTAACTAGATCACAGCCAATAGCCAAACAAATAAAAATAATAAAGCCAAATAAATTCATTTTCTTTAGCTGGTTAAAGGCCGGGGTCATCAAATATTGCGAAGCAGCATCAACGGTCGTACCAATGATAACCATTAGAAAAATTAAAATGAATTTAGCTTTATTGACCTTAAAAATCCCTTTAATACTCATTTGTCTCATCTCCAAGCAAATTAAAATATTAAAAATATCTTATTTATGCTTAATATTACTGCTATTTTTTTAATATTCAATCACTTTTTACTAAGTGGTTAAAAAAATAACTTGAACGGCAAAATTATTACTATATCTAGCTAATTCATTAGGAAAAATTGGCAAAAAAATAGACTAGAAACTCATTATCAAGCTTCTAGCCCATTAGTTTAATTCAATTATTAACGGTAATTCTTCAAGAAATCCATCATCTTTTGATAAGCTGCATCATGATCTGCATCATATGCATCGACTACATCGACTACTTTATTATCCTTAGTAATAATACGGTACTCACGTAAGTCTTTCTTTTCATTAGCAACAACTGTAATCTCACCCTTACCTGGGGTAGAGAACAATTCTGGATTAAGTTCTTCGTTCAACTTATCTGATAATTGTTGGTTAAATGCGATTGTATTCATTTTTGTTTTTATCTCTTTTCTAAAAAATCCAACACAGACATTATATCATTATTAGATAACGTTGATGAATTTAGTTTTATTTTTTATCAAGGAGAACTGTACCTGCAGAAGGATTATGATCAATTGCACCAATGATTGGATGTGGCGTATACAATTCATCCAAGTAAGTAACTTCTTCAGGCGTTAATTTAATATCTAAGGCCTTAACAGCGGACTCCAAATGCTTGATTTTAGTTGAACCAATAATTTGAGTAGTAACACCCTTAGCCCATTCCCAAGCAAGTGCAATCTCCGACATTTCAACGTGATGTTTTTCGGCAAGTTCATGTACCCGTTCAATAATTGGCAAATCTTGCTTTTCCATGGCATCATATTTTCCATGCAAAGCTGGATCAGTCTTACTTCTAATTGTATTCGTCTGCCAGCCGGTATGAGCCAAGTGCCCACCTGCTAAAGAACTGTAAGGCATGAGCGAAACATTATATTGCTTGCAGATTGGAATCAATTCACGCTCATCTTCACGGTAAAGTAAATTATAATGATTTTCCATGGTTTGAAATTGCGCTAAGCCATTTTCTTTTACAAAGATCTGCATGTTGTGGAATTGGTAGCCATACATGGCTGAAGCACCGACAGCTCGCACCTTACCTGTTTTAACTAAATCATTTAACGCTTCCATCGTTTCTGAAATAGGCGTCTCATAATCAAAGCGGTGAATGATATATAGATCTAAATAATCTGTACCTAATCTGGTTAATGATTGTTCTACTTCACGGTGAATTGCTTCTGAACTCAATCTTCCCGGGTTAAAGTAGACTTTGGATGCAATGACTACTTTATCTCGAGGAATCTTGTTACCCTTTAAAGCTCGACCTAAATACTCTTCACTAGTACCAGCCGCATAGACATTAGCTTTATCGAAGAAATTAAGTCCCATTTCGATTGCACGCTGGACTGTTTTTTCCAGTGTCTTCATAGTTTAATAATCATTGATTATTTTCTGTATGTTTGCCAAAGCTCATGCATCCCACAACTAATGGTGAAACTTTGATATCAGTATTGCCTAAATTCTTATATTCCATGTTTTTACTTCCTTTTATTACACGTTCAATATAGCATAGCAATACTGATTACTAAAATGCCGACTTGTTATTTTTGGGTATTACATTTATGCATTAGTTTTAGTTAATTAATGCACGACAAGCGATTGATCTCCTTTATGATTTTGTACAAAACTAATCTTTAATCGTTACTTGACCATTCATCAGCATTGGTAAAAGAAAGTCACGGAGAGATTTTAATTCTTGATTTTCTTCATCACATACAGTAATTTTAGAATAAAGACTTTCTACCATTGACTCAAATTTATCTCTTAAATTTTTTGGAGGTATAGTGATTCTACTTTGTTCTAAATGATCTTTAGTAATGTGCCCCATCGTTGTCTTCCTTGCATTCGCCATTAAGACAAAATTTATTACATAGCTTGATAATTGCTGATATACATAATGTTTAGAAAAATCTGCTTTTGGTATCACTTTAAATATATGTTGATTCAAGCCACCTAATCCCTTATTCCAAATCATAGTTTCTAAAGACGCAGACCAAGAAAATAGAATATCACCATTATGAATTATGTGGGAATCATCAATATCATCCCTGACAAATTCAGTTTTTGATGTAAATCCATCATGCATTTCTGTAATTTTAATTACTGGCAATTTATTTTTAATATTTACTGGTCGATATTTTTGACTGGCAATACCATTTATAAAATCTGCTATTCTATATAAATTATCAACTTCCCATCCTTCAGGAATCTCTTGTTTAAGCTGGTCATTCCATACCATCTTCCCGCCATTTGATTTATATGGTTTACCATCCTTATCTGGGAACTCAAATTGTAAGAACCAGTAATCATAGATAGTCTTAGCCATTGATTCAAGCTCTTTTGAAATAGCATTGTTATTTGCTATTTTTGAATCGATATTCGATAAAAAATCTGCAATCTTGTCTTGCTCTGCTCTCTTGGGAAGAGGAATTTCTAATCCTTTAAAATTAGTTGTAGCTGTTGCCAAGGCAGGAACCCCTACATAATTTGCAAAAGACAGTAGTCGCTTCTGTCCTTCTTTAGTATGAAAATAATACGCAAACCAGACAGGATTTACAAGATCTTTCTTTAAAGTTACTTTAAATTGACTTTGTGAAATTAAAAACCGCTTTTCTTTCAAATCATCAGGGACGTATGATAATTGACCCAACGTTCCTCGGTGAGTTACTACAATATCTCCTGGATAAACTATTGCTTTTGATAGCTTTTCTGCTTTCTCTTCAGGAAAATATTTTAAATTTCTATCATTCATTTTTATTGATGTTAAATTTTCCCCACTTAAAAAAGGTATTCCCTTTTCAGTAAAATATTCTACTTTAACATCAGAACCAAAAGGTCCCATAGAAATACTTTCAATCAAATTAGACATCAATTCCATATGTCGATTATTTTTCATAATTTAGGTTTCCTAGTTTATCTTTTATTTCTTTATTTAAATGATCATTTTTTTCAAACAGATTATCTAACTTGCTCTGATAATCTTCCATCTTCTTCTCAAACTCATCTTGTGTAAGTTCAACATATTCGATCTTAACAGGGAAATATTGACCAGCACTGAATGAGTAATTCTTGTCTTTAACATCTTTGAGACTAACAGTAATAGAGAAATCATCAACGTCTTTTCCCTCTACCGCAGTTTTAACAATCTTATTAATATCATCTTGAGATAAGACAGTTCTCTGTAATCCATTTTCTTTAACTTTAGTTCCAAGTTTAGAAGCATCAATCAGTTGAACTTGATCATCCTCTTTACTCTTATTAAAGAAAATCACACTTACATTAGTACCAGTATTAGCAAATACATTAGATGGCATAGAAACAACAGTATCAATCATAGAGTTATCTACCAAGTGCTTACGGATCTTTTTATCAATACCTGATTGGGCTGTTAAAAATCCAGTAGGTACAACCACTGCAGCCTTACCATCATCAGCTAATGAGTAAATAATATGCTGAATAAAGAGTTCGTAGATTGCCATACTATTCTTTTTCTTGTTTGGTATCTTTGGTACTCCAGCAAAGTAGATTTCACTAGCGTTAGGGATGCTTTCTACTTGATCTCGCCAATCTGAGAAGTCCACTTTGAATGGCGGATTTGATACTATATAATCCATTTTTTCAGGATGCTTATTATTGAGAATAGTATTGCCTTGAACAATATTATGAATTGAGTGACTTAAATTATTTAAAATCAAATTTAATCTAAGTAAGTTTGATGACTTCTGTGAAATATCTTGACTGTAAACAGTACACTTATCAACACCAATTTTGTTAGCTAAATTCATAAGCAATGTACCAGATCCAGCAGCTGGGTCGTAGACTTTCACATTTTCAGGGCTGTCTTTACCAACTAAAATATCAGAAATTATTTTAGCAATGGTACGCGGAGTGTAGTATTCGGCATAATTACCACCACCATTTTTGTTGTAGTCTTGAATCATGTATTCAAAGATTGTCGAAAAGAAGTCAAAGCCTTCATCAAAGATAGAGCTGTCAAATTTCGTTGAAGATAGAAGTTTAATAAGCTCTCTTGCAACATGATTTTTTTGTGAACCATCTTGCACATTATCAGCTATCAAATGTGCATCAAATAATCTAACTTGAGAATTACCTGCTGTCTCAACAGAAAACAAATCATTATTATCAATAGCAATATCATTGAGCGTCTCATCAAATATTTCACTAAAGTTATCTGTATTTTGCTTATTAAAAATACTTTCAATTAAATCTTCACGCTTAATATCAGCGGTATCAGTACCTAAAGTCATTTGAAGCATTTCATAATCATCATCACTCATATCCATTAAATGCTGATAATCATTATTTGCATCTTCTTTTTTGGCTTCATATAAGAATTTATCATTTAAAAATTTGTACAAAAAAGATTGTGTTACTAGCTTATATTCTCCTGCTTCACCACCTAAACCTGCACTGGTTAGAATGCCTTTAATACTATCAACTAAGTTCTCTACTGTTTCTACATAATTAGTACTTTTCATCAATGAACCCCTTCATATTCGTCATGATATTCTTTGGTCAACAATTTTGAGATACTTTTGATCTCATTAGGATTTAACTTATCGTCTGAGCCTTTTTGAATTTGCAGTAAAGTTTGAATTGTTTTCTTATCAAAATATGGTGTATTTTCTAAAACCGCACTATTTTTTTCAACTTCATCATCTAAAGCGTCTTTAGAATTTTTCATAACTCTATATACACTTGGATTTTCTCGAATACTATCTGGTTCTTTACCAGTAGCATCATAGATTACTTTCTTAAAGCTTCTTGCATATTTTTGATCGCCATCAAAAGCTTGTGCAATTCTCTCATTCTTCGCATTTAAATTATTCATAAGATAGATAATTTTCTCTATTTTGACGGTATTAGATCTTGTTTCTTCTGCTGAAACCTCCTGAATACGCTGCTTTTTCATAATTCTACGAAATTCATCAAATAAAGATACCCATTCAGGATCTGTTTGATCCCAATTTCTATTAAAGATCTGTCTGGCTCTTTCTTCAGTCTTCCTATAATCATCAGCAACTAATTTGAGCTCTGCACTACCTTCTTTTTCAAACTTGAAAGTCCAATTACTCATAGCAGCATTTAAGATGTCTTTGCCAGACTCCGTACTTGCATCATTAATCAAGTTTAGTGTTCTGATTCGATTTTGGACCATATTAAGAAGTTTAGAAACATTTTGAGCTTGAATTTTCTTTACCAGATCATCGTATGAAAGCAATCTTGCAACATTATAATCCTCCTTTAATTCACGCAAGGTCTTTGCCAACGCAATTAAATCAGATTTCTTTGGTACTTGATCTATCTGCCTTGAGAAGTTTTCGATGTTATCTGTATCATATTCCGCCAAGATTAACTCTGCATTATTTAAATTCTTTTCAATGTCTTCAGAGTTAACGAAAAGTGAACTATAAATATCCTTCATATTTTCGCCAGAATCTTGATATTCATGATTAAGTTCTTCAAAATATGCCTTGTTTGTTTTATCGAATTCTTTTGAAATATTGGCAAAATCAACGATATATCCCACTCTGAAGTCATGATAAGAACGGTTAACTCTAGTTAAAGCCTGCAGTAAATTATGAGCTTTAATAACCCTGCCAAGATACAACTTCTTCAATCTTGGAGCATTGAAACCAGTTAAAAGCATATTATATACAATTAAGAAGTCGGTCTTGCCTTCCTTAAAAGCTCTAACTTCATTATTTCTCGTATCCTTGTCATCTTCGTCAGATAATATCAATGATGCAGTAAATTGAGTCTCATTATTCTTAATCTTTTCTTGGAATAGTTTATATAACTCCCGAGCCTGTTCTGAAGAATCTGTTACAATCATTCCACCAATAGTATCATCCCCATATAAGATTTTTGATTCTTTAAAGTCATTCAGAATATAATCTAATAATGGTTTACAGTAATTGGGATGAGCAAAAATATCTTTTTTACTTAGTTGACCTTTTTGAACTTTCTCTTGCAAATTATCAACAATATTTTTGAACTTTTTCTTATATTCAGTCCTAATCTCCTCACGCATTAAACGTAAAGTGAAGCCATCTTGAATTGATTGATCATAGTAATATTTATCCAGATAATCTCCAAAAATTTCTCTGGTTGTTTTACGTTTCTCTTTACCAGATGGATTCATGTTGATTAAAGGCGTTCCAGTCAAAGCAATCTTAATAGAGTTCTTGTCAGCATTATATAAATTTGGAAGATATGAACCTTTATCATTGTATGAACGATGGGCTTCATCTATAAAATAGATATTTTGTTTATTTAGGCTCTGATACCCAGATTTATCAGTTAAATTAGTATCTTCATTTATTTTCTGAATATTCACAACTGCAACATCTTCGGTAAAAGGCTCATTTAATTCTTTTTTGGAATTGATACGTTTTACCTTTAGTCCTCTATTAATAAATGCATTTTCCGCCTGATTTGCAAGATCAATTCGATCAACAATAAAGAAAAATTGCGGAATAATATTCTTTTCCTGAAGAAGGGACTTCAAATATTGAATATTGTAATAAGCTAATGCTGTTTTGCCAGAACCTTGCGTATGCCAAATAACGCCTTTCTTTACCCCTGAGTTAATTGCATTGGCTATGGCTCTAGTTGCAAAATACTGAGGATAACGCATTATTTGCTTTTGAAGAACAACAACACCATCATCGTTAATACTTCGATCATATGCAATACCAAATCTTAAAAAGAATCTCAATCTATCTTTTGAAAACATTGATGTTAAAAAAGAGTTGGCAGGAGTATCCGGTTCACAATTTGTTTTAAATTCTTTAGAATCTTTGATTGATAATTTATTGGCATCCCTAAGAACTTCGTCAATTTTATTCTGAGAAATATGCGCAGGAATCGGCAGTTCATTGTACTTTTTCTCATGCATGGAATTGAAAAAAGCTTTGTCATAACTTGAAGTACAGTAATATGATCCAGTTGTATGAGCACCAAAATCTTTAGAATACTCCATATTATCAGTAAATGCTATTAACTGCGTGATATTATGGAACTCTCTAAACTTTTCATTATGAAATCTTGTTGTCATTCGATCAAATTCAGACTGCATCCCTGTTTTACCATCACGAATAGCGTCCGGCTTCTTAAATTCAATATAAGCTAGTGGCAATCCGTTGATAAAGATTGTCGCATCAGGTCTAAATTCGTCATCACCATTTTTACAAGGAATTTCGTATGAAACTTGAAATATGTTATTTTTCCAGTTATTCCAATCAATAAATTGAAAACTAGAATTGCCTCGATGTTGAATTCGATCATAAAACTCTTTACCTAGATCTTTGTTGGTCAACTCAATTCCAATTTCCTTATATTCATCTGCAAAATCTTTTTCTGTTGATCCTGGATTTAATTTCAAGAATTGATCCTTCAAAACTGGAAGTAAAATATTATTTTTTGGATCTTTAATTTCTTCAACTTTTTTCTTTGAAATGAAGTCGTATCCCAGTCCCATTAAATGTAAAATTGCTGGAAATTGTACTCTCGTCATTTCATTAAATTCTGTGCTCATAATCTACTCCAATAAACTATAGATATTATAGCTTTATTATATAACAGTTCGGTATATACAAAATATACCCAGCCTAGTCAAAAGACTTAATAATCGCCTTTTTTCTTTCTTCGTCTTTTGCACTTTTAGAAGGAAAACTTTCGAGCAATGCTGATAGTTCGGACTGAACTTTTTTAATATCTTTATTTGTTTGTTCAAGATCTTCTACAACTTTATGAAGATTTACACTTTTTTCTGGTACAAAAGTATCTACATATCTTGGAATATTCAAATTAAAATCATTTTTTACAAGCTCTTCCCAATTTGCTAAATGAGAAAACGATTCTAGTTCTTTTCTATCTTTATAGATTTGAACAATCTTTCTAATATTGCTTTCTTTTAAGATATTCTTTTTCTTTCCACGCTGAAATTCTTTTGAAGCGTCAATGAACAAAACATTCTTAGATTTTTTGTTTTTCTTTAAAACTAAAATCACAGTAGGGATGCTTGTTGAATTGAATAAACCCGCTGGCAATCCAATAATCGCATCAATTTCATTCTTTTCAAGTAAAGATTTACGAATCATTTTTTCTTTCGCACCTCTAAATAAAACACCATGCGGTAAAAGAATGACCATTGTCCCTTCATTATTTAAATGATACAGACCTTGTAGTAAGAACGCATAATCTGCTTTTGTTTTAGGTGCAACACCATATGATACAAATCTTGGATCATTAGCTCTATCATCTGAGTTGTTCCATCTCAGTGAAAAAGGTGGAACACTAGCAACCGCATTAAAGGTTTGGGGTTCTTTTTGACCATCAGAGTTCACAGTATCAGGCCAATCTTCATCAAGTGAATCTCCAACTCTTAATGTAATATCCTTATAATTGTATCCATTGATGATAAGATTCATCTTTGCAAGATTACATGCAGAAATATTAATGTCTTCTCCATAAAAAGTTGTTCTCTGGGAAGCTTTTGTACCTACAGTTAACATGAGGGAGCCACTACCACAAGTCATATCATAAATTGTAGTGTCTTCTTGCTTATTTATATTGGCTGAGACTATCCTAGCCAATAAATCTGTAACATCTTTCGGAGTATAAATATTATCAGATGCACTTCTGATATTTTCAGAGCTTAAGCTGATTAGCTGATTGAAGGTATCCACTAACTTTTGTGTATCGGTTGTACTTGAATCAATACTATCTACCAATTTAATGAGCTCAGCCATTAACTTTCCTTTATTTATACTTTGCTGTTGGCTTTGATGACTATTCCTTATTAAATCACCAAAAATTCCAGTAAAGAAGTGTGTGGAGTTAGTATCGAAATCTTTTATTGCTTTATCTATATCCTTAAGGGAAAAGGTCTTCATTGAAGCAATATTTATTATTGATTTCCATGAAAATTCTGGCTTAATTTCATAGCCAAGCACTTCATCACTATTTTGTTGTTGTTTTAAATCAAGATATTTATAAAAAATCAAACTTCTTAAATATGATCTAATATCTTCAGGGCTCTCATATCCGTTGTGCTCATCTACAAGTTGATTGATTTGATTTACAAATTCACTATTATTCATAATTTACCTCTAATCGTTTTCAATAATACTTAATGCTGAAGCAAAAATTAAATTTGCCTTATGTTGTAAAAGATATTTTTCTTTTAATGCATGTCTATAAATATCGCCAATTCTCTTTTGTTCATTAATGTTAACTGCATTAATATCAAGATTTTTTACTAATCTAGCCGTTAATCTTTTGATTACGGTTCCTTCCATATTTTTCATTTCTTGTCGTTTTATTTCATTCGACTCATTTAGTAAGTAGCATAAATACCACTTATCAAATTGATCATTAGGCTCAATCTTCATCAAAGCTTGAGTCATGATTCTGTCCTGATTGTTCTTAGACACTACAGAAGCAATATTTGTCATCAAGTTAATAACTAAGTCCCCATTATTTAGAATAAATTTACTTTCATTACTCTGAGTGCTCTTATCATCCAAAACCTCGTCAAGTTCCAAATATTGGGAAAGATCTTTTTGAATATCTTCAACTGAATAAATTTCATGATCTTGATTAAGCTTCTTTTTTTCATTTGCATTTGGGCCAATCATACAGTTAGCAATTTTACTAAGTTTCATTTTGTTGTCTCCTAATATTTCAATTGATATATTTTTGACTAAATCTAGTATACCTCTTTAGCATTAATTTTCAATATATTTATTGATATATTTTTATAAATTTGCTAAAAAAATAGAAAACGTTGATAAATCAGCGTTTTCTAAATATCCTTACTTGCCACTCTTCCATTTGAGGGTAAGTCTCTCTTCTTCACTCTTTTTTCTAAAATATTCCTTAACTTTTGGTACAACTTCTTCGCCATAAATTCTAATGGCATTCATCACATCTTCATGCGGCATTGAAGCAATTGGCAAATGAAGATAGAAGCGAGTTAACCCAAGTTCTTCCATGACTTTGATGATCTTATTTGCAACTGTCTCGCTATCGCCAACAAAAATTGCACCATTTTCTCCGATCGATTCAAGATATTGTTCATATGTCATCCCTGTCCATTGCGGTCTTTCCGTACTAATTTGATCAACTAACAATTTGGTAGGATAGAAGTAATCCTTGATGGCTTTGTCTTTATCATGATTTAACCAGCCCCCAAGAGTGTGCAGCAATTGGCATCTTCGTTAAATCATTGCCAACTTTTTCTGCAACTCTTCTGTACAACTTAATTAGTGGTTTAAAGTGCAAAGGATCACCGCCAATTATCGCATAAACGATTGGCAAACCTAACTCTGCAGTTCGGATAGTCGATTCTATGCTTCCGCCTGTAGCTACAGAAATAGGGATTGGCTTTTTAGTGCGCGGATAAATTCCTTTATGATCAACTCTAGGTGTAAACTTTCCTTTTGGCCAATCGAGAATTTCTTCTTTGTTCATTTTGAGTAGCATTTCTAGTTTTTCAATAAAAAGTTCATCGTAATTTTCTAAATCATAACCAAATAAATCAAATGCCTCAGTGAATGATCCTCGTCCAGCCATGATTTCAACTCTACCCGTTGCAATTGCATCCATTGTTGCATATTGTTCATAAACTCTAATTGGATTAATTGTTGGTAGATTTGTAGTAGCACTTGAAAGATGGATTTGCTTAGTTTTCGAAGCAGCAGCTGCTAAAATGATTTCTGGTGCTGAGATAGCGAAATCCTTGCGATGGTGTTCACCGATTGCAAATGCATCAATATTCAATTTATCTGCAAGAACGATTTCTTCTAATAAATCCCTGATTCTTTGATCATGACTAATTGCTTTTCCTGTTGTTTCAAGTGGTGTAGTTTCACCAAATGATGAGATACCTAATTCGATCTTCATTTCTATCATCTCCTAAATCATTTACTTACTTTTTGTAAGTAAAATAATAGCAGATAATTTTTGAAAAAGCAATATCTTGAATATGTGATCCTTTACTTAGTTGCAGTTCTTCTACCAACATATTTGATAAATAAAGCCATGATTAAAATAACTAAACATAAAAGAAAAATATATGCATGCTGTGTTCCGATTCTGGTTAAATCTGACTTAGTACCTTTTTGACTAGAAGCAACGATTGCTGAGGTAATTGAGGTTCCAACAGCACCAGCAAATTGTTGAGCAGTATTTAAAATTGCATTACCTTGAGTAGTTTTACTCTCATCAATTACTGCCAAAGTATCAGTCATGACATCTCCCAATATCATTCCCATTCCTGCCATGTAAATAATATAAACTATCAAAATAAAAATATTATTCATTTGATTAGTTAATACTGCAAATAACAATGTTTCAATCAGCATCAAACTTACACCAAATAAAATAGGTTTGCGTGAACCATAATTATCTAACATTCGTCCACCAATCGGGCCCATGATTGCACCAGCAACTCCCACTGGCAAAACAATCAAACCTGCTAAAAAAGCAGTATTATGATTAACTAATTGAATAAAATTTGGCAACAAAAATGCATTACCCAAAGAAATTAGTTGGATGCAGAAGAAACCAATAATATGACCAGTAAAACTATGATTTTTAAATAATTTTAGTTCTAAAATTGGTGTTTCGATTCGATTAGATCTCCAAATTAACAGAGTTAAAACCAATAATGCCATCAAAATTGGAATAGCAGTTGTAGCCAACTGTCCTGTTCCTAAGTTGCTAAAGCCAACTATAACCACCTTACGAGTCGGGGTATTTGATAATATAAGTGCCTATCTGATGCCCGATATTTTTGCTGAAAATTTCAATCAATTTAAAAGATTAAAGATCAGTTCTAACAGTATAGAACTAGTTAATCTATTTAATGAAGGAAAATTAGATGCAATAGTTATCAATAGCGACTTCTTTACTCAAATTCAAGGTTCTGCAATTGAGACGCAAATTACTAATGAATCTTTTGCAATTCTCTTTCGCAAAAATAATGCTCTCATTGCAAGCCAAAATAGTATTTCGTTAAATGATTTAAAAAATAAAAATCGTAAATCAAAATAACTATTATAAAAAATATTTATTGGTAATCGTTAGCTATGCATAAAGCGAATGAATAAAGATTATTAATTAGCTATTACGTTTCTTAATTTGGCGATTTTGTGTTAACTTGATTGTTATCCAAATAACAACGTATGAAAGAATAAAAATAAACAATGTCCAAATATTGATAGACCAATTATTTAACAACATCATTATTGAGAATAAGCTAAAAGTTCCAATTAACATAAAAAGTCTTCCTTTCCGAATTCACTATTTAAATAAGTGGTTAAATTCAAAATACAAGATGTTAAAATTCAAAAGTAAAATTTTAAATTCTAAAAATTAATATCTGTAAGCTAAATATTTAAGTTATTGAACTGACTTTGCTATATTTAAGTTAAAAGATAATAAAAGGAGGAATTTCATGAAAGTTACTTTTAAAGGAAAAGAAGTTCAATTAATTGGTATGCCACCTAAGGTTGGCGATGAAATGCCTAATTTTACAGTTTTAGACAAAAATAAGCAAGAAGCTACTAAAGATAGTTTATTAGGTAAAAATACTTTGATCAGTGTTGTACCAGATATCAACACACCTGTCTGCAGCATTCAAACTAAAACCTTTAACCAAACAATGGATCAGTTTCCTGACGTTAACTTTTTAACTATTTCAACTAATACCATCAAAGACCAGCAAAATTGGTGTGCGGCTGAAGGTGTTAAAAATATGCAATTAATGTCTGATGAAAAATTATCTTTTGGTAAAGCTACTGGCTTACTAATACCAGAATCTGGAATACTAGCACGCAGTGTGTGGATTCTTGAGCCTAACGGTAAAATCGTTTATCGTGAAATTGTTGATGAAATTACTCATGAGCCCGATTATAATACTGCTGTAAATGAATTAAAAAAGTTGCTGTAAAATTTAAAAAAGATTGCCTCAGTATATACACATATGCTAAGGTAATCTTTTTTTCTTTAGTTCTTATATTGTTCCATTCTTTGATTAAGTTCTTCCTTATTAAAATTATCTAAATTAATTGCTTCTCCACCCATTAACCAATCAATCATTCCAGGATCTACTTTATCTTTAGGCGTATCGTAATAATCTTGCAAAGACCATACACCACCAATGTCATCAATTATTCCATAACCTTTTCCAGAAAGTATCTTTGGACACTTAGGAGCTGCTTGATCAGTAGTGATGTTCTTAATATCTACTTCGAATTCCCAGCTATCGCCATAATCATAAGTTAATAATAATTTATCTCTCTTTTCAAAATACGAAACCTTAGCTTTTTCATAATCTATGCCTGTAGCAGGATCCCAATCTTTCGCTTCAGCGATACTTTCTGCATTTTCAAAGCGTTCCTGCGTCTTTTTATTCAGCAAATCAAACATATGTCCAAAATCTGCATTAAACATATCTAGCATAGCAACTTCTAATGTTTTCACTGACGTATTGCCACTAATAATAAATCTACGCCAAGTAGATGGTTTAAAAGACTTTAGTTTTACTCTAATCTCATAGGTAGCTCGATTGCGAGTTTGATTTTCAAAAATTGCCTTTTTTCGTGTTTTCTGCTTTTTATCATGATTCTCAAGATCTCTTCGCAAGCCTTCTAAGACTCTAGACAAATCCTGAGGAGACAAGTCTAAATCTTCAAGTTCCAAAATCTTTTTCGGATTTGCTTCAATTGCCTCTATCATATCGTTTATCAAATCCTCATCCAGGTTTTGATCGGGGTATGAATTAATTTCTTCAGTTACCCAGTCAATATTCATCCCTATTTCTTTACTATCAGTTTTACGAATAAGACCTACTCTACTCAAAAATACATAGAAATTTTTCAAGGTATTTGTAATCTGCTCTATTTCTAGCGGATGTAGTTTATTGTTAGATATCATAATCCATAAATAAGAAATTGCTTCTCCTAAATCATTAGTAACTAAATGGATCTTATTACGTAATAAATAATGATTTAGATAATCCGGCAGCATTTGATCAGGTTGGAGATATCCTATTCCTGCTGGTACGTATTTAGCATATTGATCAATGAGTTTCTGATTATTTTCTTTAATTTTAGCAACAATCTTTTCATTGCCTTTTACTGGTTTATTTTCATATTTTTCAAAATTAGAGAAATCTTCAAATTTTGGCACTAAGTCAACATACTTATATCTTCGATTTGGTTTTTGCGGCTTAATAGGGAAATACGTACTAACCTCATCAATCATCTTAGAAATAAAATTTTGTCCAATCTGACTATCCAAGGCAAAAATAGCCGCTGACATTACAGTTAGCTTATCTACCATATTCTTTTCATCTTTTACAACATCAATCAAATTTAAATATTCGTTTTGATTATCCTCTATAAGTTTACGAATTTTTTCTAGCATTAAATTAGCTTGGCTTTTAGTATCGTAAAAAGACATTTGCTTGGACTTTACCGCTGAAACTAATTTTTGTTGCTGTTTAAACAAAATAAAGTCATAGCTTTTAATCGCATTAGCAAAAACATCATTAAATAGCTTGGCATCAAGTTTAGTTAATAAAATTGGAAAACTAGTGTCTTTTTCAACTAATAAATAGTACTTTTGCTTTTGAATATTTATTACACCTGCATCCCAAACAGTAAAAGGCTCATTCTTAATAATATCAATCTTATTTTCTTTAATTTCTGGTGCTAAGTTAGTACCGTATCGTACTTGAAGCATGTGGTTCTCCTTATTAAAATAATTTCATTTTAATTTTATCATGTCTATTCACAACTATTCATCTCAGAAGCAAAAAAATGAAGGCAATCACTGCCTTCATCTAAAATACACAAATTTTAGTCTTCTTCTAAAACCGGTACTGTCTTTTTATTTCTAACATGATATACAACTAAACCAATTGCTAAACCTACCAGTGCTGGCACTAACCATGATAAGCCCATGCTAGCAAGTGGTAAATGATTTCTAAGTGAAGCCACTGCTAAACCAAATGAACTTTGACTAACCACACTTGGAAAAGCAACTACCATATCGCCTAAAGCTGGTACAACAGTAAATAGGATTACGAAAAAGTAAACTACACCTGCCTTATTAAACAATGGTGAACAAACTGATAGCAAGATCAAAACCATGGATAAAGGATATAAGAACATTAACATCGGTGTTGACCATGAAATGATTTGATCCAAACCAAAGTTAGCGGCTAAGAATGATGCCAAACAACTAAGTGCTAACCAAACGTGGTAACTTACCTTAGGAAAATGCTTATGAAAGTCTTGCGCAAAAGCAGCAACCAAACCAACTGCAGTAGTCAAACAGGTAACTGTCAATAAGAATGCAAGTAAAGCTTGACCAAAGACACCGCCATAAACGTTAACGATTTGGTTAAAGGCTACCCCACCGTTATCAGAAACTGCAAAACGTCCGAGTGACATTGCACCCATTAAGATCAATAACAAGTAGATAAAACCGATTGCTAAAACGGCCAAGACACCTGATTTAGCAACAACTTTTGAAACACTTTTAGCATCTTTTTGTCCCATGCCACGAACAGCTGTAACAACCGTAACCCCAAAGGCTAAGCCTGCTAAGGCATCCATTGTGTTATAACCCTCTAAGAAGCCATTTACTAATGCTCCATGCTTATAAGCAGCAGTTACTGCTGCAGTTTGTGGATTACCCAACGGACGAGCAAAAGCTACAAGAAACACTAGGAATAACAATGCCAAGAATAATGGATTTAATACCTTACCAACGTTAGACAAGATATTATTTTGATGATAAGAAAAAGCAAAAGCAGCTAAAAAGAATAAAGCTGAGAAAACAAGTAAAGCGGAACTTTGCATATTCTTCGGCATAAATGGTGCAATACCAACTGTGAAAGAAACGGTTGCAGTTCTTGGGGTACCAAACAATGGTCCGATTGTGGCATGGATTAAAACCATAAATACTACTGCAAATCCGGCACCCAGCGGCTTACCGATGTCGTATACTCCGTTTGCATGAGTAATTGCTACTGCTAATACAGATAATAATGGTAATAAAACCCCTGTGATCAAAAAGCCAACTGCAGCTGTTCCCCAATTTGCTCCAGCTAGTTGTCCTAAATGTAATGGAAAGATTAGGTTACCAGCCCCAAAAAATAATCCAAACAGCAAGGAAGCAACAACGAGATAATTTTTCCATGTAAGTTTTTTCGATGTATGATCTGTCATTTTCTCTCCTCCAAAACATCCCTGATAAACAAAAAAGACCCTCAGCTGCAAATTGCAACTGAGGGACGCTTTGAGCGTGGTACCACCCTTTATTTATATCACTATTGCTAGCAATACCTTTCACGTACAGTCAATTACTCGACGATACGTAGGCACTATAATGGGTGCTCCCACTACTTCTTACTTTAAGTTAAGAAATAGAACTCGAAAGTGATTTTCATTTAAACTTAGGATTTATCTCCTCACACCTAACGAGACTCGCTGTAAATTAAGTCTAAATTGCTCTTCTTTCTCTTTGTTTTCAGATTTATTAAATTTGTTAATAATTATTTTAATCAAAATATAATCGTTGTCAACAACTTTTTTATTTATTTTTCAAATTTTCTATTCAAATTGAGTCTGCCAATTAGGATCATTATTTGCCGCAAAACACATGGTAATTTGTTCCTCAGTATTTCGCCCAAGTGAAAGCTTCGGTAAATTATCTAATGCAAAATAATCACAAGCATCAGTTTCATCGTTCGGCTTAAATTCACCACTAATTTCTTTGCATAAGTAAAATACCTTCGTAATGTTGGTGGCCAAAATTGGTTTATTATGATGATTACGATCTTGAACTGCAATAATTTTGACGGGTCTAACTACTCTACCTGCTTCTTCATATGCCTCTTTAACACAATTTTGTGCTGTAGTTTGGTCATAATCATTCCAGCCGCCTGGCAATGACCATTCCTGAGTCATTTTTTCACGGACAAGCAAAATTTTATTATCCTTAAAAATTGCTGCTCGCGTATCAATCTTAGGTGTTTGATAGCCCTCATCACCCAAAAAGAGTGTTTTAATTTGTTCTTTAGGTAGTCCTGTCCTAGCTGCCATCATTTCGCCTGCAATTTTACGGATTTTTTCATAGCGCTCATGATCAAATACATCATGACCATAATGCAATCCTGCTTGAGCTAAACTTTGTAAATCTGTCGCCCACTTGATAAATTGATCATCTGAATTCATTTTTATTGCCTTTAATATAAAATTCTAAGAAAAATAACAAATTCCAAATTAATAGGCAGATTGAAATACCTATTTTAGATTTTATCACAACCCATAAGTAACTTACTCCTAGTGCAAAAATTAGTAGCAATGTTAACAGATTACGAATACTAAATCGACATTCAGTATTAATATTGTTAGCCAGATAAACTGCTACAAACATATTTAAAACTAAACCGCCAATATCTAAAAATCTGTTTTTGCTATATCGGTTAAAATAGATAACTTGATAAAGCCAAATTTGCATTACTACAATTACAACCAATAAAAATTGAAGAAAAGTAACTAAAGGAATACTGCCATTAACAGGATGATGAATCATTGCAGTAATTCGAGAAATTGCGTATACGAAAACTAAATCATAGAATAATTCAAACATTCCAACAGGCTTAGCTATTATTTTTTTCAAACTAATCCCCCCCTAATATTTGATTACTGTCTATCATGCTTTATATTTGTCCAAAAAGCAAATTATGATATTAATTTGTAAGAATCAATTTTTAGCTTGATTGTGAAAAATTATGCTAAAGTAATTATTGATTAATAAATTAATTTAATTGGAGGAATAGCCATGCCACGAAATCCCAGAAAACACAATTTTAATCAGTTCTCAGACCAAGAAAAAGATAAATTAAAAAATGTCAAAAAAGAATTAGCTGAGGCCCAAAAGAAAGAACCTGAAAGCCTACGTGAACATCTACAAGCCTTTAACGATGGAGTGATGGCCATTATTATTACAATTATTGTTTTAGAAATTCAACCTGCTCTGCATGAAATTCATTATCAGCAATTCATTAGCAACATTGCTGTCTTTTTAATCACTTTTTTTATTGTGGCAGATTTCTGGTATGATCTACATTTATCTTTTTCATACTATATTTTCAAACCTTCAAAAGCGATTGCTATTCTAGACTTCTTTTTTCTAGCGGATTTATCACTTCTGCCAGTCATGACTAAATGGATTATGGCTGAAAATTCTTCTTTCGCTGTAGCCAATTTTGGGATTGTTTTTTTAATTGCCAAAATCTTAGAATATCTAATCCAATATTTTGGTGCTAAAAATACTGCGCGCTATTCCCAAATCATGCGAATTATTATTAGCCGCTCCTTTATTAGAAAAATGACGGTTACTTTATTTTTAAATGTAATATTGATCATTCTGTCATTATTCAATGCAAAACTAGCAATGATTCTTTATTTAATAGTTCCAGTTATTTCATTTCTTTTTCCAGTTAAACGCAACAAAATTATGTGATTTTTATTTAAAAGAGCGCCAGTAAACTTAAACTAAGAAACTGTCAAATCTTTT
>NZ_PCYU01000089.1:0-3232 GCF_002553775.1 Lactobacillus sp. UMNPBX16 | reverse complement strand
GGCATAGGGATCATAGCCCAGAAAGGCAGTCAATTCAGCTTCTAGCAAGTTATTAACAGCCTGTTGTAGCTCTTTGCGCAATAAATCATTTATTTTGTCTGGATTGAATAGAGCTTGAGCAAAATCTTTGGTAAAATCATTCATGAAGGAGTTCTTCTTTCTGTATGTTTTTTTTTGTTCAAACCAATCATACGAGAAAGGAACTCCTTTTTCTAATGTTTAAAGAAATAAATTTAAGGAATCATTCATCCTTACACAAACTATTTTACAGTCTCGAATTTTCAAGTATTAATTAACTCAATATAATCATTTATGAAAATTGAAGTTAGAAATATTGAAAGAAGAGTGACTTATGGCACGAGTAGTAATTTTAATAGGAAGTCCGCACTATGATGGCGCCTCTCAAAAATTAGCAGATAATTTTGAAAAAGGAATAAAAGAAGCTGGAAATGATGTTTACCGTTATGATGCAGGTTTGCAAGGTGAAGGCCAGCCACATTTTTTGCAATTAGAACATGCACCAGGCATGGAAGTTGGTATTCCAGATAATGATTTGGTAGAAAAAGGAGCAATTCCTATTGGTGGTTTAACTTTTGATGGAATTCCTAATTCAATTAAGCAACCTAACGGGATGAAATTGAATAGTATGGGAAAGCCTAATAAGATGAATTCAACTTATAAGCAAATGACAGGTGTAAGAGAGCTTTATCTGAAAAATCATGTAAAGGTTCTAAATATTGTGGGTGATGTTGGTGATAAGACGGATGGAAGAGTCGATAATATCTCGACTTTGTCACTCCAATACCTAGTTAGTGGAGGTAATAGTTCTTATAGAGTTTTAAAGATAAATGGTAAAAATGCACAACATTCAAAACTGCATGAAAATGCTCAAGTTGATCAAGCATTAATTAAGTTTTTATGGAATAAATAGAGTTACTTAATATATCTATTGTAAAAGAATAAAACAGGTGCTATTATTACAGCATAATATTATTCAATGAAAGAAGGGTTTAGGTTGCGCTTTTAATCTTGTAATTAGCATCATAGTCCAAATAGTAATTTATATTATGGAGAGACTATGTACTTTTAGCAGGATTAAAGCCTAGGCCTTCGATTATTACAATTCATTTTCGTAAGGAGAGAGTCTATGCTTGCTAGAAGTATGGGCTCTTTTTGTGCGAGGTGGTTGGATGAGTAATCTTAAGATTAGTAGGTTATCTTTTGAATATGAAGACAGCAATAGATATATTTTTAAAAATCTTAACCTAGACCTTGATACTGATTGGAAACTAGGTTTGATTGGTCGAAACGGAAGAGGTAAAACTACTTTTTTAAACTTACTGCGAGGTAAGTATTGTGGAACTGGTCAAATTCAAGGTAATGCCAGCTTTTCATATTATCCTGTAAAAATTCAAAATTCTAAAAACATTACTTTTTATGAGTTACAAGATCAGGTTGCCTTTGAACAATGGAAGCTGGAACGAGAGTTAACTCTAATGAATTTAGATCCTGATTTATTATGGCAGCCTTTCAATACCTTGAGTGGTGGTGAGCAAACCAAAATTTTGCTAGCTTTATCATTTACAGATCAAGATTCTTTTCCTCTAATTGATGAACCAACTAATCATCTAGATGAGACAAGTCGTAAACAAGTAGCAGAATATTTAAATGGGCATGATCAAGGATATATTGTAGTCAGTCATGATCGAGATTTTTTGAATCAGGTAACTGATCATATATTAGCGATTGAAAATACAGCGATTCATTTGTATCAAGGAAATTATTCAACATATGAGGTAACTAAAAAAAGGCGAGATGATTTTGATCGTGAGAAAAATAAAAAACTTACAGAGCAAGTAAAAAAACTAAATCAAGAAAAGGTACAATTCCATAATTGGGCAGCTAAAATAGAGGCACGTAAGAAATTAGGAATGAAAACACAGCATATCATCAATCGTCGAACTAGATTAAATAAGGGAGCGATCGGACATCAAGCTGCAAAGATGATGAAGAAGTCGATTAATGCACGCAATCGCATGGATAAAAAGATTGCAGAAAAAGAAGGGATGCTAAAGAACATTGAGGCTGTTCCCTCTCTAACTATGAATTTTCAAGCAGACTATCATCGTGAGATTTTGCAACTTAATGATCTTAGCTTGCAACTAAAAAATAGTAGAGAACTATTTAAAAGCTTGACTTTGTCTTTGAATAATCATGAAATTATTGCTATTGAAGGTAAAAATGGTTCTGGAAAGTCAACATTAATTAAGTATTTACTGGGTATCTCTCAAAATCTAATTGCCAAAGGTAATTATGAGCTAATTGAAAGTTTGAAAATCTCTTATTTACCACAAGAATTTGTAATGTATAGCGGGTCATTAAAAGACTTTGCTAAAAAATATCATTTGTCTTATGAAGCTTTGTTGAGCAATCTTAAGAAAATGGGATTTGCGCGTGCTGATTTTACAACTAGAATTGAAAAAATGAGTATGGGACAACAGAAACGAGTAGCTTTGGCTAAGTCATTGACAGAACCTGCTAATTTATATTTATGGGATGAGCCAGCAAATTATTTAGATGTATTCAATCAAGATCAATTAATTAAGCTTCTTAAGAGTGTGAAGCCAACGATGTTACTAATTGAGCATGATCCTTACTTCATTACATCGGTAGCTGATCAGCAGATTAAATTAACAAATTAACTAGGTATTTCTATAAAATAATCTTATTAGGAAAAGTAAAATTGTAAGATATATTGGTTGGAAAGTCCGATTATCATAGGCAAATAAGCTATAGAGGTGATAAACATGAAAAATGAATTTTGTCACGATGAAATGAAATGTCAGAAAAATTGTCCTTGTGCAGATAAGGATGGCATTTGCCACTGCAAAATGGTAAATAGTAAAGAATGTGTTTGCAAGAGTCATTGTAAGGAACAAGAAAAGTAACAAAAGAGCGCCAGTAGATTTAGTTTAGAGACCGTAAAATAGTTTGTGTAAGGATGAATGATTCCTTAAATTTATTTCTTTAAACATTAGAAAAAGGAGTTCCTTTCTCGTATGATTGGTTTGAACAAAAAAACACATACAGAAAGAAGAACTCCTTCATGAATGATTTTACCAAAGATTTTGCTCAAGCTCTATTCAATCCAGACAAAATAAATGATTTATTGCGCAAAGAGCTACAACAGGCTGTTAATAACTTGTTAGAAGCTGAATTGACTGCATTACTG
>NZ_PCYU01000088.1:0-281 GCF_002553775.1 Lactobacillus sp. UMNPBX16 | reverse complement strand
CAGCCTGTTCGCAATTATCGTGTCAAGATCTTTCGGGGCGTAGCTGATATTGGTTATAAAGCAACCAAGAAAGTCTATTATTATGGCTTCAAGGTCCACGCAATAGTAAGCGATGATGGCAATTAGAAGAAGCATTGAAAGCGACTTTTCTTTGCTTAGTTATTACAACGCTGAGAATAATCGAGCAAGAAGTCCAGTAGGCTTTCAACAGCGGCTAGAAATAGCTATTTTAGCTTATAATATGGCATATTGTCTAGAACGATTTAACTAGCACCACGCGT
>NZ_PCYU01000087.1:0-2688 GCF_002553775.1 Lactobacillus sp. UMNPBX16 | reverse complement strand
AAGAATTTATACTGAACCATAATTAAAACAATTCAAAAAGAAGCTTTTACTATACATAATAATGATGTTTTATGTATTGCTTCTAAGTTGATTTCTAAATCTGCAGGTCTGTTTGTTGATTTAAAATCTATTAATCCAAGTCAATTAGCCTTACGTTTGCATCAGCAAATACCCCGAAAAGATCCAAGATTAATTCAAATTATCATTGATCAAACCAGTGATAAGAGTGGTAAGAAGCTGCAGACATCTAAGAACTTTATTGGCGGGTGGCTGCCGAATGGTTTGTTTTTAACTAGTGCAGGTGTAGATAAAATTGATGCTGGTATTTCTGGTTTAAGAAAAAGTCAGCATGAAGATAAAACTAATGTTGAAACTATCTGTGACATGCTAGCCGCTTCTGCAGGATTATTGATGGGGCAAAAAGGGAAAATGCTGCCTATTGTTAAAATTCATGGTATAGATTATACATTTGATAAGTTTGCAACAATTAGGGATGCAGTGAACTAGTTTTAAGAAAGTGAAGATTTCTATGATGACATCAAAATTAATTATAATTCGAGGAAACTCTGGCAGTGGCAAAACTACACTGTCTAAAGAAATTCATCGTCGATTGCCACACAATACACTATTGATTCCACAAGATACAGTTAGAAGAGAAATGCTGAATGTTAAAGACGGAGAAAAGACATTTGCTTTGCCATTATTAGAAAACTTGCTTGAGTATGGTTATCATCACTGTTCTTACACTATTTTAGAAGGTATCTTGAATGCGAAATGGTATGCTGATTTATTCAAAAAATCTCAGCAGCTTTTTGGTGATCAAATTTATGCCTATTATTTTGATATTCCGTTTGAAGAAACGATGAAACGCCATAAAACTCGTCATGAACATTCTTTTGGTGAAGAAAAAATGCGCTCATGGTGGAATGAAAAAGATTATCTTGGTTTTATTCCCGAGTATGCTTTTACTAGTCAGATGAATTTAGACGATGAAGTTGAAATTGTGATGAATGATATTAAAGTAGAGGACTAGCGATGGTTCGAGACTGTTTTAATGAGGATATTTAAGGGAGAGGATACACATGAATGAAGAACCATTTATTTTAAATATTGATTTAAATAAACAAGCTGTAATAGAGCCTGGCGTCGAAAAGTTACAGTATAAGTTTCATGAAAAATTGCTTTTTGCGTTTGTTCCAGATGATGAAATTAACTCTTTTTTAGATAAGCACTCTCATAAGACTTTGGGCAAATTTAAAACTGTTTCGTTTAGGCCTAAGGTATATGAAGTGGAAGTCAATAATCAACTAATTACGTTATGTCAAGCCCCAGTGGGAGCATCAGCTTCAACTAAATTTTTGGATTGGTTGATCAATTATGGAGTTAAACAAGTTTTATCTGTTGGAAATGCAGGAGCACTGGCTGATCTGCTTGAAAACACGATATTTGTTCCACAAAGAGCGATTCGCGGAGAAGGTACATCCTTTTATTACAAAGAAGCAAGTAAGATTATTGCATTAGATAAAAATTTTGTAAGAAGAGTTGAGAATGAAATAAAAAATTTAGGTTTCCAATATGAAGAGGGAACAACTTGGACAACAGATGGATTTTTTAGAGAAACACCTAATCAAGTTTTGCAAGCTAAAAAACTAGGTGCAAAAACTGTAGAAATGGAGTGCTCAGCTTTAGCTGCTTGTGCAGAATTTAGAAATATAAGTTTTGCACAAATTTTGTTTACTGCCGATAGTTTAGCTGATATGGATAACTATGATAAACGTAACTGGGGCCATGATTCATATAGCGTTAGCTTGAATATTGGATCTCAGGTATTAGCGAGTTTATGATAATATTTCAACTAAAAATGGAGTGTAAAATATGAACAAACAACCATTCATTTTAGACTTTGACAAAAATAAGCATGCAGTTCTTGAACCAAATCATGATCAAGAGCCATTTCAGTTTCATCCAAGATTGCTTTACGCATTCGTGCCGGAAAAAGAAATTAATGCATTTTTAGATCACCATTTTCACCGTACTTTAGGTGAATTTGAGTCATGTTCTTTTAATCCTAAAATTTATGAAGTTCAAATTAATAACGAATTTTTCACTTTGTGTCAAGCGCCCTTGGGAGCACCGGCAGCTGTACAGTTGCTTGAATGGCTAATTGCTTATGGAGTAGAAAAGGTGTTAACCATTGGAACAGCAGGTGCCTTAGTAGATTTACCTGAAAATGCGATGCTACTTCCAACACGTGCAATTCGAGATGAAGGGACATCTTTTCACTATATGAATCCTGGACAACTTGTGGAACTAGATTCTATATTTTTGAAGGAAGTAGAAAAGATTTTAGTTGAGCTAAATATAGAATATGACGAGATAACGACTTGGACAACAGATGGTTTCTTTAGAGAAACGCCTAAAAAAGTGGCACAATTTCGTCAGTTAGGCGCGTCAACTGTAGAAATGGAATGTGCAGCTTTAGCAGCATGTGCTCAGTTTAGAAAGATTGATTTTGCACAATTTCTTTTCACTGCAGATACTTTAGCTGATATGGATAATTATGATGAACGTGATTGGGGCGGTAAATCGCATAGTGTAGGTTTAAATATAGGTGCAAAGGTTTTAACAAAGATTAAATAAAGAAAAAGGAAGAAGTTGAAAGTAACTTTGATATGCGCCCCGAAATTC
>NZ_PCYU01000086.1:0-1449 GCF_002553775.1 Lactobacillus sp. UMNPBX16 | reverse complement strand
AAAAGATTTGACAGTTTCGATAAAACCAGAAAAACTATTTGTAAATATATTGGAACATGTTTTACTACCCATTTAAAATTTATTTGTTGTGTGTTCATTGTTTAATACCCACATATTTCTCATAATCAACAAGCCAATCTTCATCATTTTTATAAGAATGATTCATACACTTTTTAAACCCAATTGCTTTAAATCATCTTCATCTTTAGTTTCTAACAATTGTCGCTCTTCTAGAGACAAGTGATACTTATTCACTAAGGCATCAATATTCTCCAAAGAAATATTTTTACCATCAGAAAGATCCTTAATTAATTTCTTCATACCTTCAGACATTACTATACATCCTATTTTCTCTCGTTAAGTAATGCATAATTTTCAACTTGCAATTTACTGTGTATGGGATTGATATCAATGCTTCCCATAATTCCCCAAATGCTTATAATAATAACAGTAAGTATTCTCTTATTTTTTAATTTCAAAGCCAGGAATTCATTATGTACGGTCAAAAATTTAAAGCACTTCGTCTTCAACAACATATTTCACTAGAGCAAGCTGCTAACAGAGTTATCTCTCCATCGACTTTATCCAGATGGGAGAATAATAAGATTGATATTCGCTTCAATTTAGTTATTAAGCTTTTAGACAATATTCATATAAACCTAAAAGAGTTTACTAATTACTGCAAAATTAATCATAGTAATCCATTTGTTGCGAAAGTGGCTATGTACTATGAAGCCAACGATGATCGTCATATTTTGCAATTAATACAAAGCAAGAAAAAAGAATACCAAAATTCACATAATCAATTTGATTTACTTCTACTAGCTATCGCATGTAATTGTTATTACGATCTAACTGATAACAATGTTTTCCCAGTGAGCTATCAAAAGAAATTATTCTACATTTTATCTAACATTGAATATTGGACAGAGATGTACATCAATGTTTTTGGTAACACTGTTTTTCTCTATGACAGCAAGGAACTATATAGTATTTCAATCAGAATTCTTAAAAATTTAAATTCTAATACATTTAATGATTTTCAAGAATATTATTATGCTTTATCCTCTGTCATCAACGCCCTAACCGCTCTAATTATCAAAAATCCCAAATTAGCATCACAGCTTTTAACTAAAATAGAGAAAGTTTCAATTCCTAAACCAATCTCTTACTTAAAAATTAGAACTAATGTCCTCAAGTATCTTTTAGATTACCGTTTAGGCAAAACAGATGAAAAGCTTATCTCAATTAAGCTAGAAAATTTAAAGTGGTTAGGATTAACAGATATTGCAAAAGACTTAACTTTCTTCTTTAACCGTATAAAAAATGATCGTTCACCTCTTTCCTAATTCATTTGCCTATTATATTACCCTCATTTTTATCTAATTGATTTTTCTTTGCAAATATGCAAAATTATTTTTAGCAAGAATAAAAAAGCCTATTAAATCT
>NZ_PCYU01000085.1:0-2188 GCF_002553775.1 Lactobacillus sp. UMNPBX16 | reverse complement strand
AAAGATTTGACAGTTTCGTTCCATCACAGCCAGATCACACAATGATTAAAGAAAAATGTTTTTTCGTAACAGTTGGAAATATTTTTAATAAATCTAGATTTCTCTGCAATATTTGTAAAAATCATGCAATATATGAACAAAATTTGACGACAAAATAAGCATCCCTACGCCATAAAAGATCGTTTTAGGGATGCTTATTTAATTAATAATCTAATTCTTGGTCCATACTTGCAGGCCAGCCACCAATACCACGTTTTTGATCAAGGCCACGCAATGTCTCCATCTCTTCAGCAGTAAATTCAAAATCAAAAATATCCAAATTATCCTTCATGTGTAACGGATTCGTCGAGCCAGGAATAGTCATGATATTTTCTTGTACCAAGAAGTGTAACGCAATTTGTGGCACTGTCTTATTATACTTCTCAGCCAAAGAAAGTAAGGTTGGGTCATTAAATAAAGCCTTCATCCTTCACCGAGTGGTGACCAAGATTCATGTACAATATTATTTTCAATTAAATATTTATGCATTTTCTTTTGTTGCTTAAAGACAGACGTTTCAATTTGATCAATTACTGGCTTAGTATCGAAATTATTCATAATTTCATTTACTTGATCATGGTTGAAGTTACTCAGTCCAATTGAACGTAGCTTTCCCGCCTGATATGCCTCCTCAAGTGCCTGGTAAGTACCTAAACTATCAGACATAGGCCAGTGAATAATCATTAAATCAAAATAGTCTTGCTGGGCGCGAATTAACGATTCATCAATCCCCTTCTTCGTCTCTCTATAACCACTTGTTTGCGCTTTAGTGGTCAAAAAAATGTCTTCACGTTTAATGCCGCTTTTGTTAATAGCATTGCCTACTTCTGCATGTTCTAAAGCCAAAGATTGGAGTTTTTACACCGTTATTAAAAGTTAAATATTTCATTTTTATTCCTTAATATTTTATTCAGGATCAGATGCAGAGTGATAAGTAATACTAAATCCAGCTTGATATTCTTTACCTGGCTCCAAATGATTCATACCATATTTGTGCTCTAGCTCACCATCAGCATCTTCTCTATCTGCAATTCCCCACCATGGCTCAATACATACATAATTAGCGGTATTTGGATATTGTGACCAAATGCCAACATATGGTGCATTTCTAGTCCAAACATTGATGTGGAATTTACTCTTATCAGTTCTCAAAGATACTTTATTGTCATGACCATGTAATTCATAAATCAAGGCATCATCTTTAAATAGCTCATCACTTAAACCAATAAAACTATCAGTCGAAGCTAGAGAACGATTATTCCAGTCAAGATATGCTCCTTTAAGTGGGATTTTTACCCTAGCAATAGATGGATGCATATCGAAATAATAATCTTCTTTCTCTTCCCCATTATTTACTGGTAAGTTAAATCCAGGGTGACCACCTACACCAAAAATCATAGTTTCATCTGATTTATTAACTACGCTAAAGTTTTCTTCCAATAAATTATTCATCAAATTATAGTTAACTCTGAATTCAAATTTAAATGGATACATTTCACGCGTTTTTTCATTATCTTTCAGTAAGAACGTGATACTTTCTTGTGTATGATTCTCCACTTCAAAATCACAATCACGGGCAAAACCATGCTGACCCATATGATAGGTCTTACCTTGATACTTATATTCATCATTCTTAAGTCGCCCTACAATTGGAAAAAGTACAGGTGCATGTCTGCCCCAGATCTCTGGATCAGCTTGCCACATATATTCTTCACCGGTATGAGCTCCTTTAACGCTCTGAACTTCAGCTCCGTGATCCGAAATCACTACTTCGATCATATTATTCTTGATTGTGTAATCCATAACTAAATTTCCCTCTACATATCAAACAGTTAAAAATCATAATGTAATCGCTTAATTACTTATATTTTAACATTAATGCGTCAATAAGCCAGAATAAAAACAAAAGAAAAAACGATCTTCAAATAGCCAAGGCTATAAGAAAATCGCCATTGCATCAGTCCATAAACTGATACGCACAATGTTTGCTCTTATCAAACATGATCAATTATATGATTACAACATAGCCACCGAAAATAAAAGACTTTAGCTGAAATCAAATAATCAACTTAAGTATAAGCAACCTATGGAAAAACTACAAGTATTCATAGGCTTATTTGTGGTACTTTCGCTTTTTCTTAAATTCTAA
>NZ_PCYU01000084.1:0-2464 GCF_002553775.1 Lactobacillus sp. UMNPBX16 | reverse complement strand
TCATTCTTTCCTTCTCCTGCTTGATATGGATAAACCACATTAAATGTAATCTGCGGTTCTTTCACCCGCATTCCTGCAAGTAACTCCACTAATTTGGTATCTTTTACACGACCATCTAATCTCTTTTGAAAAGATGGATTCTTAATTAGTCCTTCGGCCATAAATAATTTCTTAACATTAACCTGCTCTAGTAATGGTCCTAAATCACCAACGTGATCGGCATCTTGATGCGAAACAAAGACTCCGTCAATTGTATTAATTCCCTGACTTTTCAAAAATGGAATAGTAATTCGATCAATCTGAGGTGTCTGCTTTTTGCCACTAAAGTTTAGTTTTCCACCAGTATCAATTAAATATACCTTGCGAGGAAATGGCGTAGTCACTAGAATACTATCTCCTTGGCCCACATCAATGAAGGTTACTTGCCCTCGCAAAGGAAAATGAATCATGCTGAAGAAAATTACATACAAGCTCAACAAGCCCACCATAATTTTCTTACTATTAAAGCGCCAGTTAACTTTTTCTCTTAAAGAAACAATTAAAATAATCGTTACTATTAATAGCAACAGACACTGCCACCAATTAATTTGCCCAAAAGTTAGTAGTCCCAACTTAGTAGCAGATAATTGCCCAATGATTTTCTCACCTAATTCAAGCACTTTTTCTAATACCGGAGCAAAATCTTTAGTCAGACCAAACGTCACAATATTGAAAAAAGCAATTGGTAAAACTATCCAATTGAAATATGGCACTACTAACATATTAAAAATTACAGTTAAAAAATTGACCTGATAAAAGAAAAGCAATAGTAATGGCGTTAATAAAATATTTAACAAAATTGCTTGTTTAAAACTGCCAAACTTATCAGTTAACTGTAAACCCAATGCCAAAATATAGCTCAATAAGGCTCCAGTTGCCAGAAATAAACGCGGTACTACTAAAAGATGTAAAATGCAGGTCAATCCCAGCAGATCTATCGACGCAACATGATATTTCTTAAACTTACAAATTTTGCCTAAAAAGTAGGTTAAACTCGCTCTTACAAAGCCGGCTTGACCATTGCTTAGAAAAATACCTAGCAATAAAACCAATGTACAGCAGACAAAAGTTTCTTCATCTGTCAGTTTCAAGTTAAAACAAAATACGCTAATTAATAAGACATAGATTCCAACATGTAAGCCTGAAATGCTTAACAAGTGAATAACACCCAAATCTCGATAATTATTTAGTATTTCTTGATTTTCTTGAGCATTATTTTCACCCAAGATTAATTCACTAGCGAAAAAGCCTAACAACTGTGGCATCTTGGCAAAATAGTTCTGCAATTCAAAACGTAATTGATGCAATTGATCCCCAAAATCAGTAATCGGTAATAGCTTCATTTGACAACTACTGTATTTCAATTTTTGGTAAATTTGTTTTGCCTGATAATAATTCTGAAAATTAAACTCACCAATATTAGTTGCTGGCTCAATTGAATTGCATTCCCCATTAATTTCTGTCACTAAAACAGGGTTCCCATGCTTAAGCAGTTCTTTTTGAGCATCTGTTACCTTGCCACTAATTAAAATTTTACCTTGAGCAAAATTACCCACACCTGTTAAGTAGTCGTCTTTAATTCTTACCTGATCAGGGTAAATTCTTAATTGGCTCTGCTGGGTTAAAACAAAATTGGTTTTTGGTTTACTTAAAAAAATCAGTAATAGAAATGCTCCAACTATTAGACTAACTATTTTTAAACTAACTCGATATTTTTGTACTAACAGTAGCAAAAAGTAACCCAGAAAAAATAAAGCTACTATTTTTTGCACCATTGTTGTACAAGAAAAAGCCAAAAAAGAGATTGTAATTAGCAACAAAGCGGTTATTAAGTAAAAGCCAACTTCATTTTTAAACAGCCAATTGATCTTTAAGGCTCGCAAAAGTTTTTTCTCCTATTCCTGATACCTGCATTAAATCTTCTATCTTTTTAAAAGAACCATTTTGTTCACGATAAGCAATAATCTGTTCTGCCTTTTTTTGACCAATTCCAGTTAACTTTTGTAGTTCCGCTACATTAGCAGTATTTAAGTTGATCTTAGTGCCATCCCCTTGATTACTTGGGCTACTGCTACTAGTACTCCCACTATTTTGACTGTTATCAGCTGATCCTGCAGTTGCCACATTTTCAACCTTTTCACCCTTGTAAGGAATATGAATTTTATCTTGATCCTTAAGCAAAGTAGCGCGGTTAATAGCTTTTAATTGTGCTCTAGCAGTAGTACCTCCAGCCGCCTCAATTAACTCCTGCAGACGAGCACCATTTTTCAATGTATATACTCCCTGATGCTTCACCGCACCGGAAATATCACAAGTTACAGTCTTAGAAACGGTTGTTGAACTACTGCTAGTCACTGCATTAGTATTAGTGGTTGCACCTGAACTACTAATGCTAGACTGCATAACTTGATCCTGCACTGCAGCA
>NZ_PCYU01000083.1:0-6243 GCF_002553775.1 Lactobacillus sp. UMNPBX16 | reverse complement strand
TAGGTTAGTATGTTTCTTTTGAGGCAAACAAATGGACGAATTATTTGCAAAGGCACCAATTAAGCAAGTTTATTTTAAATTATCGTTACCTGTAGTCTTGGGTATGATCACTACCATGATTTATAATCTGGCAGATACAATGTTTGTTGCCAAAACAGGCGATACTAATCTAGTTGCAGGAATTACGATCGGTGCGCCACTTTTTACTTTTTTAATAGCTGTTGCCGACATTTTTGGTTTAGGTGGTTCGTCAGTTATTTCTCGCTTATTTGGTGAGAAAAAATACGAGCTCAGCAAAAGAATCAGTAGTTTTTGTCTGTATGGTGGAGCGATTACTGGGCTGCTTTTGACAGTAATCTTGCTAATCTTTGAGCATCCTATTTTAACCGTATTAGGAGCAAAAGCGGCAACTTATAGCGATGCAGCTGATTTTTATCGTGCGCTTTCCATTGGAGCAGTCTTTATTATTCTGAGCCTTATTCCACAGAACTTAATTCGAACAGAGGGATTGGCAGTTGAGGCGATGATTGCCACAATGACAGGAACTATTTTAGCTATCATTTTAGATCCAATTTTTTTATTTGTTTTAAAGTGGGGTGCTACAGGAGTAGGAATTGCCAATATTTTAGGTTATGTTGTAACTGACTTGATTTTAGTAATTATGATTCTGCAAAAAGCAAGATTCATTACTCTAGATCCCAAGTTAATTAAAATTAATGCGGAATCAATCAAGGAAGTAGTAGCAATCGGTATTCCTGGATCAATTACTAATTTTGCTCAAAGCTTTGGCATGGCTTTATTGAATTCGTCACTGGCAATTTATGGTGCTGATAAGGTCGCTGCAATGGGGATTACACAAAAAATATATGGAATTGTGATTTTGGTGATTGTTGGTTTTGCCTTTGGTGCACAACCTTTATTAGGCTACAACTATGGTGCTCAGAATTGGCGGCGGCTTAGAGATATTCTTCGCTTTGATATTTTAGTTCAAGTTGTATATGCGGTAATTGTTGGTGGATTATTAATTGTTTTTGCCCGTCCTGTCACAGCATTATTCATGAATCAGCCGGATATTGTTAGTGCTGGTAGTTACATGTTGTTAGCTACGATTGTTACTACGCCTGTAGTAGGAATCGTATTGTTTTATACAACTGTTTTCCAATCTGTTGGTAATGCTTGGGGTGCCTTTATTATGGCAATCGCTAGACAAGGTGTGATTTATTTTGTGATTCTAGAATTGATGAAGATGACGCTGGGCTATCACGGTATTGTTTGGTCTCAAGCAATTAGTGATATATTGACATGTGTAATTGGTTTCTTTATTTATGAAAAAGCTTTGGATTTAAAAGATAAGATTGAAAGCGCAAAAAATAAAGAGTAAATAAAAATGAGAGAAAAGCTAGTGCAGATATTTCTGATTCAGATGATGCAAGTAACTACAATATAGTTAGAGAATTAGTAGAAGGATAACGTTGAGATGATGAGTGCCTTTTCTGACCTTAGAATTAATTTTTTGCACTATCTGGTCTTGATCATTGATGATGAATAATTTTTTGATCATAATTAGCATAAGAATTGGTTAAATCAAAGCATCATAATGACCGTTTAGCATGTAAATAGACTATCGAAACATTATTTAAATATTCAATAACTGAAAAATAAATCTTTTTATAGAAAAATATATAACTAAACCTAGTGATTGAACTGAGACCTAAAAGTGTCTAACTTTTAGGTCTCAGTACAAGAGGCAAAATTTACAACCTTTCTTTTTGTTTCCCATATCTAAGCGATTATCGTAACGGAAAATGGAATTATCATCCCTATAATGATGAAGGGGAAAACCGTAATCTTGCAGTCAGCGATTATCAAGCTGAGATCTACGCACCAAAATCTTACAAAGTCGTAACTAGTGGTGAAAGTCACACTAAGGATGGCAAAACTACGGTTGTTGCTAAAGATGTGCGTGATTTTGCAATTGTGGCTTCTAACAAGTTTAAGGTAAGTTCTACCAAGGCAAATGGCATTAAGATCAATAATTATTATTATGCTGGTAAAGGTGCAAAGATTTATAACCAACTTGCAAAGCAGACAGCAGTGGATAGCATTAAGCTGTTTACTAAAAAATATGGACCATATCCATATTCCGAATTAGATCTTACCGAATCGCCATTTAGTAGCGATACTGGAGGTATGGAATATAGTGGCTTAGTAATGATTGCTCAAGATACTTTTGCTCGCAAAAAAGCAGCTTCTAAGGAAGATTATGACAGCGTCATTGAAAATGTTAGTCATGAAGTAGCCCATCAATGTTTCTTCAATACCGTGGGTAATGATGAATATACTGAACCTTGGCTTGACGAAGGAATGGCAGAATTCTCGGAAGATATTATTTTTGATTTATCTCCAATTAACAAGATTCCTAAGAAATATGATGAAACTGATACTGCCTATAATGGTGGAAAAAGTTTTTATTCTCTGTTGCGTTATCTAATGGGTGAAAAGAAATTCGACCAGGCGATGAGAGATTACTACCATACATATTATCTAAAACAAGCAACCGGTAAAGACTTTATTGCGATTATCAAAAAACATGATAATTCCAAAGCTGTCAATGATTTAATTAAGCGCTATATTTCACCAAAATATTTACAATAAGTTTTAAGCTAGTAGAGAAAATCTACTAGTTTTTTCTATTCTTGCATTTCTTTGCCTAAATTATTACAATAAAAATTTGTAAATAAATAGCATAATTGAGGATGATGTTATAAAAATGACTAGAAAGTATTTTAAATTAGCAGGTTTAGCGTATCTTGCCAGCGTTACTTTCCCGATATTGTTATTATGGCTAGCAAGATTATACCCAGCTAATGTCTTTAATGGCCTAGTAATGATTTTGATTTTGGCGATTTTAACTGGCTTAATCTTTTCAAGAGTCGATGTTACTTGGCTGATTTTAATTCTTACCACGATTGGAGCAGGATTCTTACTGTTAGGCTATGTAGTAATGCCAGTTAAGGAAAAATTTTTATTATTGATTGCTTATCCTATTGAGGCTAGTCTAGTTACCGTCATTAGACAGCACATCATTCGCTGGAGCTTTTTTACCAATCGCAATGACGAAATTCGGTATTATAATTCGCTTTATGACCGGAGGTTAAAGCTAAGAACTTTCGAGAGTGCGGAAAAATTTTATCAGAATGAACTACATAAAATTGAGCAGCATCCCGAACTCGATTTATGGTCCAACGTTCAAATTGTGAGTTGGGATCAACATAAGCAGTATGCGGAAGCTCATCCTAATAGTCATGATCGGATCCTGAAGCAGATTACTAAAGTTTTGAAAAATAATCGACTTAAGGGGGAGTTTATTTACTTTATGGGAGATGCGACTTTTTTGATAATTTCGCCAGAAATCCCCAATGAATTAGTAAAAAAGGTCAATCACATCGTTGATACAAAATTAAGCGAGTTAGAGTTGCCGATTCCTGTTTCGCTAAAACATGCGAGTGTCTATATTAATGTCGATAATAGTGATAGATTTCCTGATTTGATAGCTGTAATTCGTTTTTTGCGTCGTGAATTGGAAACTGAAATTGTGACTGAATACATAAAGGAAAGATAGCAAAATGAACTGGTTTTATTATTTGTCCGTGATTATTTCTGTAATCTTTGCAATTGCATTTTTAGTGATTTTTTTCTGTGCTTATAAAATTTATGGCAATATCGAACAGGCATTAATGAAGAGTCAGAAAGGAGAATTGGATGACTGAAGGCTTTCAGATATTGACTTTGATTTCAATTTGGTTATCGATTCTATTTTCATTAATTACGCTTTGGGGAGGGGTGCTTTTCTGGTTAAAACACAGTAAAGAAATTGCTAAAATTACACCACTTGAGTATTATCCTACCGTTTCTATTGTTGTACCGGCTCATAATGAAGAAGCTGTTATTCAAAAGACCAGTAGAGCAATTTTGAATTTGAATTACCCCGCAGATAAAGTCGAAATTTTGATTTTTGCTGATAATTGCACTGATCGAACAGCGGAATTGGCTGAAGCCATTGGCAATCGGACTGAATATCAGAAACGACAGTTTAAAGTGATCAGAAGAACTGGTGAAGGTGGTAAATCAGGAGTTTTGAACGATGCGCTTAAGATGATCCACGGCGACTACTTATGCGTTTATGATGCCGATGCGATGCCTGAAGAAAATGCCTTGTATTTCTTGATCAAAAAGGTATTGGAAGATCCAGAACGTTATGTGGCTAGCTTTGGACGGAATAAGACGCGGAATGCAAAGCAAAACTTTTTGACTAGCTGTATAAACTTGGAAATTGTGGTAACGCATCGAATTCAGCACTGCGGAGTTTGGCAATTATTCAAAATTGGGCGCATTCCGGGCACTAACTTTGTGATTAAGACGGCTTTTTTAAAAGAGTTAGGTGGTTTTCGTTCTGGTGCTTTAACTGAAGATACTGATTTGTCATTTACGATTTTGGGCACTGGTAAATTAATTGCCCTAGCACATAATTCTGAAGCCTTTCAACAAGAACCAGAGAAGCTAAAGGACTATTATTATCAACGCTTGCGGTGGGCTAAAGGTAATTACGAAGTAGTAATTAACAATTTTCGGCATTTATTTGACCATAGTAATTGGCGGGTCAAACTTGAAACTTTTTATATGTCCAGTATCTTTTTCTGGTTTAATGCAGCAGTAGTCTTATCAGATATCTTTTTCATTGTTAATCTGATTTTTGCAGTAATAAAAATTTGGGTACCAACAGTTGAGATGCCATTTACTTTTACTGCTGGGAATCTATTGCTCAGTCAAGTATTACTTTTTAATTGGTTGTTGATGATTCTACTCTATGTACTCCAAATCAGTGTGGCTGCCAGTACCCAATTTGGTCAGGTTACAACTAGACAACTTTGGCTTGCTGTGGCATCATATTTTACATACTCACAGCTGTTTATCATTATATCGATTAATGCGGTTTGGTCAGCAATTGCTGACAGACTTTTCCATCGCGAAGCAACGAAGTGGGTAAAAACAAAGAGGTTTACAGATTGATGTTAAAAAACAAAAACAGGATTACCCCAATTTTGATCTTACTGACTATTGGGCTTTTTATTGGCATCATGTTTTATGTCCGTGGTAGCAATAACCGCACGTTGTATCGCAATTTGTACCGCCAATGGGAGGAAGACTATGTTGTTAAAGAAAGTGATGGAAAAACTTGGATAAAAGCTGCACCACGCACAAGCTTGTCTGAAGGTCAAGGCTATGGCATGTTGATTTCTGCTATGGCTGGTGAAAAGGGGTGGGCTAAAAAAGAAGATTTTCAACGGTTATATCGGTTTTACCTGGCTAATCGGTTGACTATCGATGATCAACAAACTGAATTAATCTCATGGAAGCAAGTGGATAAAAAAGTTTATTCTACTAATGCAACTGATGGCGATTTATACATTGCAGAAAGTTTGATAAAAGCAGGAAAAATCTGGAACGAACCCAAGTACTTGCAGCAGGCTAAGCTATTATTAGCTGATATCTTACGTTATGATTATAATTCGACTACTCAGACGCTGACTGTTGGTGATTGGGCTAATAAGAAATCGAAGTATTATTACTTAATGCGAACCTCTGACGTGTTACCGACGTACTTTGATGATTTTTATCAGTTGACTGGTAATTTTCAATGGTTAACGATCAAGAAGGTAATGCTGACAAAACTATATCAATTGAGCAAGCAGCATTCTTCTGGCTTAGTTCCAGATTTTGCTTGGATTAGTAAAAAAGGTGTTAGACCAGCTAAAGCTAATGAAGTAGCTGGAAAAAACGATGGTGATTATTCTGGCAATGCTTGTCGCGTACCATTATTTTTAGCTACTAGCAAAGATGCACGAGCAAAAAAAATTGTTACTAAAATGTTACGCTTTTTCAGCAAGCAAAAACAAGTGACTGCTGGCTATCAATTGAATGGTAAAGCGTTAAACAATTATGCTTCACCGAGTATTAGTGCTCCGATCTTTTTTGCAGTGCAACAATTAAAGAAACCGGAATTTGATAATTTATTTGTTTCACAACAGTATGTTTTTACTAATCGTTTGACTGATACGAATTATTACGATGCAGCATTAATTACATTGGTTGCTATGATGGAATAGTTTTTTTTATAAAGAAACAGTATCTTTTAGTAATTATAGTTGAAAGATACTGTTTTTAGAGACTGTAAAATAGTTT
>NZ_PCYU01000082.1:0-1983 GCF_002553775.1 Lactobacillus sp. UMNPBX16 | reverse complement strand
TTAACATTGTAAGGGACAACCCTTCTTTTTTTGTTATCTAATTTCTATTTACACAAGAATTTATACTGAACCATTTTTTTCCTAACCAATGCAGGTTGCGTTTATTCTTTTTTCGCCAAGCAAGTTCAACTAAAAAACTAATAATTAACAAAGCAATTACTGAAATCCAAGTTAAAGTTTCGTGGTTGAGAATTGTCTGAATAAACAACAAAGCAAACAAAGCTAGATTTAATACAACAGAGCAAATCAAAATCCAGCGCTTGGCCCCAATTTGTCCTGCAATGCGCAAGTGGCCTAAGTTAACCATGGCATACACCAATAAAAAGCCTAGGCTGGCCATCTCACCAACAGCTGATAATGGGAAAATTTCGCAAACATTCCTAAAACCAAATCATATAAAGAATTGTAGCAAATTACTGTTACGAGTCTTTTTTATTGCACAAAAAAGACATGGCTTTTAAACCATGTCTAACACATTTGTTATGCTGACTAGAAGCAGAGAACCCTAAATTAACAAACTGCATTATAAAGAAGATTTTCAACCTCCATGTAAAAATACTGTGGTAAAAGATTAATTTCTTGCATAAACATGATATTATTTCTTTATCAAATAAGAACTAGTAAAAAATATGAGAACAGAGTTCCCAAAAAGCATTTTTTATTACTTATTTAATAATTTTTTATTCAGCAAATTTATAAAACATCAGGAAATTAATTTCACAATATATCACTTGATATAATTAAAAAAATATATGATATATAAAACTTAACTAGTTTCTATACCAGCAAGTTTTAGGCCAGTTTTTATGTGCTCTACCGCCTTTCCAGCTTGAGCAATTATGTACACCGTGACCTTTAGTATTAAGTCCATCACACTTTACATTGCGTCCATACATATTACAATTATATTTTGGTGCATGATAATCACAATCACTACCAATGAAATCTACCCAAGAACGTGGATCACTATGTTTCCAATATTTATGATCAGAATGCTTACCATTAAATCTATTACAATGTACATGAGTACCTACAGATACATGTTGACCATTTCTTTGACCAGCATACGCTTCTTGTCCATAAATAAACAGTGGTGAACCATTAGGAATGTTCTCTAACGCATTTCCGGCATCCATTTTTGCTAAAGCAAGATTAAAATTAACTACTTTTACATTAGCAGAATGACCCGGTAATTGTACAAATGAAGATTCTAATGGATTATTTTCTAACTCTGGAGAATTGGAATAAACTTTTGTAAGAATTAAGTATCCATCCTTAACTTTCATACTAATAGTGTTATCATTAGCTACTATATCTTTTATAGTAGCCAATGTATCAGCAGGCACTTTATTATAATTATAAGTAGCTACAGTTTCAACCGTAGTATCTTCATCAGCCAATACAGTAGTAGTGAAACCTTTTAAAGTAAAAAGGAAAATTACAAATGCTAAAAGAAAAAGACTAATTGAAAATTTAACTTGCCTAATATGCATGATTCATTCCTTCTTTCTGTTTTATGAGAGTATTACAGTATATTTATTAAAAAAGGAGTAGGCTTTATGGTTAAAAAATATGTAATATTTATAATTTCTCTATTTTCTTTATTATTAATAAGTTTTTTCTGTAAAACAATATACACAGAATATAACCTTAAAAGAATCACACAAACACAAATTCAAGAAAATGAATTTACATCTAATAAAAAAACTTTAGTTTATTTAAAACGAATAAATAAACCCAAAATTGATATTGTCAGTGACAATCAAGGATCCGGTAATACTCTATATTACGTTGAAAAGATTAATGATAATTATTTCGATGTAACATATATAAAAAGTAATGGAAAAATAAAACTTAAATCTATTTTCATTCAGAAAGAGACTGTAAAATGAAACTGTCAAATCTTTTGTGTAAATAGATCTTTCTCGTAAATTGATTTTTTAATTATTTATTTAATCAAAGTAGGATTCTAAGGTGTCCTGA
>NZ_PCYU01000081.1:0-619 GCF_002553775.1 Lactobacillus sp. UMNPBX16 | reverse complement strand
TAGATAAATAGACGACCTCTATCGGCAATAGTCAAAAGACTATTGCTGGTAAGTCAAGTCCGTATCTAAGCAAGTTGGTGTTCTGGTTAGCGCAAGCTAACGAGCCACCAAGCCCCAGAATTTATTCTGGGGTAGTTGACTTTCAATCGCTTGACCTACATTAATAAATATTTAATAATTGTTCAATATAAAGGTTGGGTGACAAAAATGAAGATGGAACATTCTGCAGGTGCAGTTATTTACAGAAAACGTGCAAACGGCGAACTGGAATATTTGATCGTGCAGAGCGTCGTAAATTATAATTGGGGCTTTCCAAAAGGACATCTTGAAAATAATGAAGATGCTGAAGAAGCTGCTAAAAGAGAAGTCTTTGAAGAAGTTGGCTTAAAGCCGGAATTTGATTTTAACTTTAAGGAAAAGGTCAAATATCAATTAACAGAGAATAAAGAAAAAACGGTTGTCTACTTTATAGCCAAATATCTTGCAGGACAAGAAGTCAAAACGCAAAAAGAGGAAATCTTAGCTAGCAAGTGGGTGAGTCTGGTCGAGGCCCAAAAGTATTTGACTGAGCATGGAAAGATGGATGTTTTAACTAAGGCGCAAAATTACATTGAGCAAT
>NZ_PCYU01000080.1:0-1676 GCF_002553775.1 Lactobacillus sp. UMNPBX16 | reverse complement strand
TGAGCAGGTCGACTGGCTAATGAAGGGCTTCGCAATCAATCCAAAAATAAAGAACACGAAAGCGTGCGAATTCTACTAACACTTGACATCGCACGCTTTTTTGATATTCTTTTAACTAATAAATTTAGGAGGAAGTTTAACTCATGTCACAAGAAAATTTGGAAAAGATTATTGCACAACAAGCAACTACTATTCAAAACTTAACTGATGAAATCAAGCTCCTCCGTGAACAAGTGGCTTACTTAACGCAAAAACGTTATGGCAAATCTTCAGAACAAATGCCTTTAAATGGACAAACAAGTCTCTTTGATGAACCTGATGCTCAAGATGACGGAGAACGTCCCCGACGCCGCCGTTCAGACTATTACTTATAAAAGACAAGCTCACAAACGAAAGCGTGCTGACTTACTAGCTGCCCTTCCAGCTGAAGAGGTTCACCATGAATTAGGCGACAAGCATTGTCCTGATTGTCATCATGAACTGATTGAGATAGGCAAGCAGTCAGTTCGCCAAGAATTATTGTTTATCCCAGCTCAACTTAAAAGGCTAGACCATATCCAACATGCTTACAAATGTAAATATTGCAGTCAAAGAAATCTTAGCGACAAGATCATTAAAGCTGCAGTACCTAAAGCTCCCCTAAACCATGGTCTAGGTTCAGCTTCACTCATCGCTCATTCACTCTATCAAAAATATGAAATGAAGGTGCCGGACTATCGCCAAGAAAGCGACTGGAAGAAGATGGGACTAAAAGTTTCAAGACAGATGTTAAATTATTGGGATTTGAAAAGCAGTCAATACTACTTTAAACCAGTGTATGATCTGCTTAAGCAAAAGCTGTTAATGCGGCCAATTTTACATGCCGATGAAACTTATTACACAGTCTTAGAAAGTAAAACAATCAAGACTTACTATTGGGTCTTCCTTTCAGGCAAACATGATCAATACGGGATTACACTCTATCATCATGATCCTTCTCGGAGTGGCAAGGTTGCCTTAAACTTTTTAGGAAACTATCCCGGTTATTTGCACTGTGATATGTGGCAGGCTTATGAGCAATTGCCGAAAGCAACTTTAGTTGGCTGCTGGGCTCATGTTAGAAGAAAGTTTCACGAAGCCGTACCACAACAGGCTTCTGGAAAGTCCCTTGCCCAAAAAGGACTCAACTACTGCAATCGCATGTTTTACTTAGAACAAACCTGGGAGAATTTGAGCAAACAAGAACGTTACCAGCTAAGACAAGCAAAGCTCAAGCCTCTGATGCAAGAGTTCTTCAACTGGTGTGAGAAAAATAAGACAACCGTTTTACCAGGTTCTAAATTGGGAAGAGCCATTAATTATACCCTCAAGCATCAAGCTACTTTTGAGCATGTCTTGCTTGATGGCAATTTAGAATTATCTAACAATAAGGCCGAACGCGCTGTAAAATCACTCGTCATGGGCCGGAAGAATTGGTTATTTTCTCAAAGTTTTGAGGGTGCTACTGCAAGTGGCTTTATTCTAAGCTTAATTGAAACTGCCAAGAGAAATGGCCTTGATCCTGAAAAGTACTTGAATTATTTGCTTCAGAAATTACCGAATGAAGAGATTCTGGATTCGGAAACCCTTGAAGCTTATTTACCGTGGCAAGAGAAGATCCAGAAGAATTGTAAATAAAAGAACTTAAATAACCGTCT
>NZ_PCYU01000007.1:0-65343 GCF_002553775.1 Lactobacillus sp. UMNPBX16 | reverse complement strand
ACTGAACAGTCGCTTGATGCTTTTATTGGCATCCAGGCAATGAGCTACAATGACCGTTATTTCAATCGAATTCATAAAGGCTTTGGTCAGGTTCAGGACACCTTAGAATCCTACTTTGATTAAATAAATAATTAAAAAATCAATTTACGAGAAAGATCTATTTACACAAAAGATTTGACAGTTTCAATTTTTTCTAACTTAGATTTAGGAAATTCAGTGTAGATTGCATTAATTAAATTTTTGACGTCTTCCCAATCCAAGAGAGGCATTAATAATGCAAACAAAAAAATTTTTTCTTCATTCCATTTGGTTAAATGTAACAACTTATCAATCAACTTTGTTGCTAGCTGATTCTTAGTCAATTTTCGTTTTAATGCTGCTATAGCCAGATCAATCTCATCGCTAATTTCACTATTCTCAGCTTTATCCTTAAGCCGAAGCAACCCATCAATATCTCGATTGTAGAACAAATATCTTAATCTATTTTGATAATTATTCTGATCATAAATCTGAAAAAAGTCATACAAAGAAATCTGATTAACTTTTAACATTTTTAGTAAGCGGTACATGCCCATCCCAGTTTTACCTTTTTCTACTCGAGAATAGGTTGATTGATCTAATATTCCCTGAACTATTTGTTGCTGAGTCATCCCCATTAAAATACGATGTTTTTTCAGTTGCTTATCTATATTTAAAGTCTTCTTACTCATTTTTGCCTATTCCTCAATCGGCAGAGTATCTGCCACATTACTTACTACACCTGCTTCTGTAAAGATTTCTATCATAGTAGCTGCTTTTTGATAATCTTTATTAAACAAAGCACAATAATAAACTGCCAATATTTTGTGATAAGCAATATGCGGTTCAGCCGGTAATTGCAATACTGTGTTAATTGCCAGCTCAATATACTTTTTCTCACCATTTTTATGGTAACAGCAATTTAAAAAATTAATACACAGCAGTGCTATATAAGTAACAGACATCACGTCAATTTCAGGATTTTTATTATATGCTTTTACTGCTAAATCAAATAAGCGACTTGCATCTTTAATATCTAGCAAAACGCATGCTTGACTAAGGTAGTAAAACATTTCTCTATCCATCTTGTCTTCGAGCACGACTTGCTTGGCTTTTCTTTTTATTTCAGGGTCAATATCTTTATTTGAATGTGTAATCCAGGCTCGAGCTGTCTCTAATTGGAATTTGAGTCTAGCGGGCCACCCCTCCGAATATTTCTTGTTAAGCTGAGCTTCTACCTTATTTAATTCATTAAGATCTTTTTTACTTTGCGCAAATTCAATCTTGGTAAAATCGCCCAATAACTTATTATTCTTTTTTCTATATGACATCTTCATAAAGAAAGAAACTGGATCCAAATGATGTTTAATCAAAATTTTAAATAATGCATCCGCGCTAATGTCATGAACACCACGTTCTACCTTTGAATAATATGATTCAGAGACAATCCCCGCTGCCATTTCTGTTTGTGTTAGCCCCGCATGCAAACGCATGGATTTTAACGTTTCTCCAATATTCACAAGAAACCTCCCAAGACTTTTTCGTTTCCACTCATAACTATGTTTTTCCCATTAAAAAACTCGCCCATTTATTATAGACGAGAATTTTGAATTTAGTTTAATTTTTTAAATTTATTTTTCAGCCTTATAACGTGATTCACCATTTAGGTAAGTTTCACTCAAGGTTAAATCTGGGTTCAAAATCAAGAAGTCAGCATCCTTATCTGGTGCGATTGTACCGCAATTGTCCAAGATATGGGCACTCTTAGCAGGAACATAACTAGCCATCATCACTGCCTTCTCTGGAGTAACGATGTTCCAGTCAACCACGTTCTTAACTGCTTGCTTCAATTGCAAGATAGATCCAGCCAAATTGTCGCCGTCCTTAAGACGAGCCATGCCATCTTTTACATAGACTGGTAATTCACCCAACATATAGTCACCATCTGGCATCATGCCGGCTTCCATACAGTCGGTGATTAAAGCAATGTGTTCAGGACCAACCGCATTAATCAAAGTCTTAGCCATACATGGTTGCACATGGTGGCCATCACAGATTAATTCATCGGTCACATTATTAAGTGCCATTGCCGCGTTAGAAATTGATGGCGTATGGTGGCTTGGATCAGGCATCCCGTTAAAGGTATGAGTAAACATGGTTGCACCTGCTTCAATGCCTGCGACCGCTTCTTCAAAACTAGCGCTTGAGTGACCTAGGACCACAACAACGCCTTCCTTAACGGCTTCACGAATAAATTCTTTGGAACCTTTTCTTTCAGGAGCCATTGAAATCTTCTTCAGCATCCCGTTAGAAGCGTCCAGCCACTTGTTAAATTCATTAATATCGGGATCCATCATGTACTTAGGATTTTCAGCTCCAGCATGTTCTTCCGTGAAGAATGGTCCTTCAAAGTGAATCCCTTGAATCTTTGCCCCTTCTTCTTGTCCTTGATGGTCCGCAAACATCTTACAAATTCTAGTTAAGGTATCGCTTGCAGCAGTGATCGTTGTTGGCATCCATGAAGTAACCCCCGCACTAAGCAAGCCCTTAGAGATCTTATTGATGCCTTCCCAGTCACTCTTCATTACATCTTCTCGCAATGAGCCGTGAATGTGGGTGTCAACTAATCCTGGTGCAACCCATTTGCCAGCATAATCGACAATCTCACCTTCTGGCTTTTTGCTTTCTGGATAGAAAAAGCCAAACTTGCCATTATCTTGAACTTCAAGATAGCCGCCGTTTTCTGTTCTGTTTTCTAAGAAAAATTTATCTGCATGAATGTAATAAGTCATAAATATCTTCTTTCTTTATATGTCTAAATCGTAATTGTTAATTTAATTATATCTAACAAAATTGGTAAATACCAGTTTTAGTACAATTGCTTAAGAAGTTTTTTGATTTTTAGTTATAATATAAGGTAGCAAGTTTAAATAGGAAGAATAAATATGACACAAAACCAAATAGAAAGACATCAACTAGGCCAACTTATCGGTGCCAACAAACGTGATCATTATTATGAACTTCACTACTCCACCGGCGATATTGCTCGTCTTTATATTTTAGCTGACGGGATCTTCAGATATTTTCTCGATCCAGCTAAGAAGTTTGACGAGAATCACTCATCTTTTGTTGACCTGTCTCAATTCAACAATGACTATTTTGAAAAATCACAGCCTAAGGCAACCAGCGATTCCTTAATCATTAAGTCTGGCAATTATCAACTTATTTTCCAACAAAAGCCAGCCGTAATGAGCATCTTTGACGAGACGCTGCACCGCAATCGTTTGGTTCAGCTGAGTCCACTTGAATTAGGCAATGATCAAACTACCGAAATTTTGAAGCAACACAAGAATGAATTTTACTTTGGTGGCGGGATGCAGAACGGCTACTTCAGTCATAAAGGTGAAATCATTTCAATCAAGCGCGACAAGATTACCGGTAAAGGCGGCGTTTTGACCCAAGTGCCATTCTTCTGGGCTAACTCCGGCTTTGGTGAATTGCGCAATACTGAGAGTGCTGGCAATTATGACTTTGGTAAAAGCAATCCGGATGCCACTATCTTGAAGCACGACACCAACATGTTTGATACCTTTTATCTATTAGGTAATTCACCCAAAAATATTTTGGCAAAGTATTACATGTTAACGGGTAAGCCACTGATGCCACCTAAATATGCACTAGGATTAGGTCATGTTGGCAACTTTTTAACTACCTTATGGCAACCTGGTGAAGCTAAGGAACGTAATGCTGTCATGTTTGAAGACGGTAATTATTACACCAGAACTAACAAGCCAGAAGATGCTAGTGGCAAAGGTTCCTTGAACGGCGAAGAAGAATATCAATTCTCAGCACGGGCAATGGTTGATCGCTACCAGAAGCAGCATTTTAAATTAAGTTGGATCGTGCCTAACTATGATGTGCAAGAAATCAACGAAGAAGCCATGGCTAGCTTCAGTGAATACGCCGCTATACATGACGTTAGCGCTGGTCTTTGGAGTCAAAACAACACACCGAAGGCTTCACCTGATACCACCTTTATTCAAACGGACACAACCGATCCAAAAGTATTGAAAAATGATGCGCTAATTTTACGCAACAATTTGAAGCGTAAGCGGCCATTGATTTTCTCTAATACTGGTATTGCTGGTAGTCAAAATAGAACAATGCTAGCCTTTGGTGACATTGGCGGCAACTGGGAAAACATTCCAACGCAAGTAGCTGGCTTTTTGGGAGCTAGCCTTTCTGGTCAGCCTTTAGTTGGTAGCGCCGTTGACGGTACCGCTGGCGGTGGTAATGCTCAAATTGCCATTCGTGATTTTGAATGGAAGGCATTTACCCCAATCCTGTTCAACTTAGACGATCAAGGTAACTTTAGTAAGACCCCATTTGCTTACAATAGTAAGATGACGCAAATTAATCGAGCCTATTTAAAACTACGTGAGCAATTGCAGACTTACTTATATACCCTAATCTACCGCGCTCAAGTCGGTGAGCCAATCTTGCGGCCATTATTCTTGGAATTTCCACATGAACAAGTCAACTACACCCCACAGGTGGGCCATGAATTTATGTTAGGGCCTAACTTGTTGATTTCGCCAATTGTTAACGGTCGCGAAGATGGTAATGGCAATTCAAGAAAAGACAACCTTTACTTGCCTAACCACAGAACAATGTGGGTTGACTTATTTGATGGCAAAAAGTACTTGGGCGGACGCGTTTATAATAAGCAGTCTTACCCATCCTGGCATTTACCAGTATTTGTACGAGGCGGCGCTATTTTTGACCTCGGCGAACGCAACTATGTCCTCTACCCTCAAGGCAAGAGTAAAATGGTTACTTACGATGATAACGGCTATAACGACTATTCAAGAAACCATGTAGCTACACAAATCACGAGTGATTTAGAAGCAAGCAAATTGACGATCACCATCGACCCAACTCAAGGCGATTTCAATACTTTCCAAACGGAAAACACCACCAACTTGAACATCATGTGTGACGGTTATCCTGATGGTTTGACTGTTAAAATCAACGACAAGGAAATCCCGATGCAGGAGTACGGTACCGTTGATACCTTCGCCCATGCTAAGGAAGGCTTCTTCTTTAACACAAATTACAGCTGGATGCCTGAGTTTGATCAATACCAAGAAAAGAAACAAACTGCTTTACAAATTAAGCTGGCTAAACGCGACATTACCGATTCTAAGATTGAGATTACGATCAGAAACTTCAGATATGGCAATGAAACTTTGGTTCACGCTATTACGGATTCATTGTTGCGTTCACCAAAACAACCAATGGTTGATCCAGACAAGATTAGCTCTCATTCATTAACAGTAGTTTGGCCGCAATTAACCGACCAAGTTCAAATCGAAGTTAACGGCATTTTACATGATGGCATTGATGGTAATTCATTTACTTTCCATGAACTAGTGCCAAATACCCGCTACACCCTGCGTTTGCGTTATGTAGCTGGCAACAAAGTTTCAGAATGGTCAGATCCGTTTGGCGCAATTACCAAGCCTGATCCGATGAATTATGCAATCAGCGGTATTCGCACTACTAGTAGTTTAGCTAGTCCTAAGGATCACCCAATTGATTATTTGACTGATCTAAAATTAGCCAGTGAATGGGAAACTATTGATGGTGTTAGTGAAGACAAGCCACTTGAATTAACCTTTACGTTTAATCATTTGGAACACTTAAGTCGGATGGTTTGGGTACCTAGAAAGATCGATCATCAAGGAGATCCCGTTGAAGTTAGCGTTGAGCTTTCAAATGATGGTGTTAACTTTAAGCCATACGGCGATCACTTGACTTGGAAGTCTGATAGCAAGAATAAGGTTGTTGGCTTAAGAAATGTCGATGCCAAAGCTATTAGATTAAAGGTTTACAAGTCATCTGGACCATTTGTAGCTGCTAAGGAAGTTATTTTCTTTAGAGATAAAAAGTAAATGATTCTAATAAAAAAGAGTTCTCGTGCGAGAACTCTTTTTACTTATCTTATTTTCCACTTTTCTTCATGCGATGCTTCTTAATCAATGACGAAACCCATCCACTAATAAAAAATAGAGAAATTAGCACGAATTGTGCGTCAATCGAATATGCAAATAGCTTGAAGTTAAGAACCAGCGTAATGATTAGCCACACGCAGTACACCGCTTCAAAAGGCATAATCATTCGGTCAATTTTTCTATTCTTGACGATAGTGTGATAGATATTGTCATTAGGGTTAGAAGATTTTTTATGCTTCACATAATTCGCCCCACTCACTCTTTAGCCATTCCATTGCCAAGTTGAACCAGTGCGCCGCGTGCGGATTATCCTGCCAATCTTGACCCTTATTTTCCACATTGTGACGAGCCAATGAAAAGCCGTGGTAACCGTGGTTAAACAAATGAGCTTCTGTTGAAACTTTATTCTTATTCAAAGCATCAATATATTCAATTGAATTTCCGATCAAAACCACCGGATCATCCCATGCCTGGAAAATAAATGTATCGGGCGTTTCACGTGTAACACCTAATGCACTATCCAAAATATCTTCCTCTACAGGCATTTTTGCTTTTTGATTTTCTGGAATCGGAAAACCAATCTTTTTAATATCAATCAGCGGATAGCCTAAGATTGTCTTATTAGGTAAAACATCAGTCTTATCAAAATCATACTTTGTCTGATAATTTTTATTTAAAGCCATGTTATTAGCTACACTGACCACATGACCGCCAGCAGAAAAGCCAACTGTTAAAATCTTATCTTTATCTAACTGATACTCATCAGCGTGGTCTCTGAAATATTTCACAGTACTTAGAACATCTAACCCCGCATCAGGGTAAATTTTACCTGGATCTTGTACTAAATTATATTCCATCACAACACTATTAAAGCCCTGATTATTGAATGCTAATGCTACTGGTTCGCCTTCTCTTTTGGATAAGTGATTAAAGCTACCACCTGGTACTACAATAGCTAGCGGGCGCTTTTGCTCAACCAATTCAGGATTAGGCTCTAGCGCATATGTATCAACTTGATATTCACGATTATTAAAGTTAGTCAGCGTCAGATTTTCTACTCTCATGTTTTGGTCCTTTCTTGCTCATTCCTCTTGATAGCATAAATGATGATAGTGGCACTGTTAATATAACCCCAATCAAAGAATACATGATAATTAACGCTTCATTTACAAAAAGTTTTTCATTTAAAACTTCACCAAAGGTATAGTGCAAACGGAAGTACCATAAAAATAGCGATAAAAAGCTACCAAACATTCCAAATAGAATCGTGTTCATCGCTGTACCCAAAACATCATTACCAATCGCTGTCCCAGAAGCCATTAACTCCTCTTCACTAATAGCAGGGTTATGCTTCTTGATTTCTAGCAAGCCCGAACTCATTGCTACCGCGGCTTCCGCGATTGCACCCAAAGTTGAGAAAATCGCCACTGTCACGGCAATCATCGGATAACTCAAGCCCGGCATCTGCGACAAGCCAACCAATAACTCTCCTGCCTCTGGTCCTAGTCCTGCAGCTTGAGCCAGGTATTGACAACCCAAAATAAAGAGGCTAATAATCAAACACACTAAGAAGGAAGAATAAAATGAATTCTTTGCTACCGTATAGTCATGAGTGCCTAAAAAGATAATCGTAACTAGCTTTAAAGGAATAAAAATCAGCGTCAAAATTGCAATGTTAATTCCCCATGATATTAGCATCGCCACTAAGATCAATAGAATCGTATTAATTAGCACACTAAAAAAACTACGAATTCCAGTTTCACCACCGACGATTGTCATTAAAATCGCTAAGACAACGATCAATGCAAATAATGTACTCATTTATTCTCACCTTCTTTTTTAAACAAACTCTTCCAATCGCGTTTTTTCAAGAAGAACAAACTGCATCCTGTCGCAAAAATAGCCGTCAGAACAATTCCGATTGCCGAAATCACACTTTGCGTTGCCCCCAGCGACAGAGTAAAGCCAAAAGTTGAAGCTAAAGTATTATTATCACGCAAGTACAAAATAGTTTCTGGCAGCGCACCGGCAATAAAAATTAAGACCAAGACATTAATCAACGGTCCCATAATTTCTTGCCCCATCGTTCGACCACTATGAATCAACTGTCTCATCGTAATATTCTTTTTAGTTTGAATTAATTCATACAAACTAGAAATAATATCGGTCGCCTCATCCATTACTGCACCTAGAATTCCAATCAAAGTCTGAGCTAAAAACAAGCCTCGTGGATCTTGCGTTGCATAGTCACCGGTCTCATATTTCATTTCCGATTCACCCGTTAACTTCATGATCACGTAGCACAAGGCAAAAGAAACAAATACTCCTAGCAGCGTTGCCAACCAAGTCGCCAACATTTTTTTATTCAAGCCCTGCACAATGAGCAAGCTAAAGAATGAAAAGACGATATCAGCTAAGCCAAACAGCAAAATAATGTGGGCGCCATTCAAATGCACATCCCAAATGATAATCAAATAAAAGATCAGCCACGAAATTACCATTGACACAACCAGCGAGAGTGAGTGCTTCCCTACTGCAGCCACCATCAATGCTAAAGTGATTGTCACTACCAAAACTAACACCCAATCACGCTTAGGATTAACGATCGCTGGATCACCCTTCTTGATATTGACAAAAATTCTCTGACCTGCACGATACTTTTGCGTCGTCAATTGCGAAGGATAATACACGTTTTTAGTCGTGTAAGTTTCGCCCTTGTGCTTACCCGATAAAACTTTTAAGTGCAAAATTTGCTGGCGAGTTTCATCCGCATTTTTATACACATCTTCACTTTTTTCAATCAAAGTATCCTTGATCTTGCTATCGGTAATCACGGCAACGTCGTCCTTGTGGTAAATATCAGTGGCAAAATAGGACAAGACCGTCAATAATGCTCCTACAATTGCCACGATAACTGCTATCGTATAGCGCTTTTTCCATTTAAATTTCATTACTTCTACTTCCTATTAATTGTTATACGCCTACTGTAAAACAAAAGCTGGCCTTTTGTTAGGTCAGCTCTTGATTCTTAATCAATTTGTTTAAAACTTAAAGATTTTTTGCCACCAGTGTTCCTTTTGGTCCGTTAATTGCATATCTTCTAGTGTACGGTGAACATTAGAAGTGGCTCGCTTCTTGGCATTTTCCTTTGCCTTAGACATAATCTCGTCATGCATTTGTTCTTGACTCTTATTCATGTCTTTTTTAACTTCAGCGCGCTTTTCTTCTTCACTCTTCGGTTTAGGTTCATCCGCACTCACAATTCCAGAAATATCTGGCAAAGCCGCAAACTTATCTAAATCATCTTGTGGCGCAGCTAATTGCTTTTGTGCTTCAATTAAATCTTGATTTTGCTTTTGAATGACATTCAATTGCTTCTGCAAAGAATTAATTGCCTCATTTTGATTAGAAATTGTCTTTTGCAAAGTGTTAAGCAACTTAACCACCTGCTCAGTATCCATTACATCGGTACTGTTATAAGCGGGCTTAGGAGCTGGTTCTTTAGTTTCAGGTTCAGGTTTCTTTTCACTAACAGCATAGATTTGACGAGCGGCTTCTTGCAAAGTTAAGCCACTATTTTTAGATAAACGGTGAAAAGCCTTTAAGTCATCAATATCTTTTTGATGATACAGACGAGCCTTTTGCTTAGTCCGAGCAAAATAGTCGCTCTTGCCGGTCACCTTCTCCACGATTAAAGAATACTTTCTTAACGTGGCAACACTAATTCCTAATTCTTGTGCAGCTGCCTTAGGTGCAGCCAATTCTTCAAAATCATGCTTGTTAGTCGTCATTAAAATCTACCTCTATATTTTTGGCGTTAGTCATGCTTGTGAAGCAAAGTCTTTTTATGATCAAAACGGTCCATTCCTGCTTCAATTAAGCGAGTAATCAATTCGCTGTAAGGAACACCTGCTTCTTCAAATAGCTTAGGATACATACTAATATTAGTAAAGCCTGGCAAAGCATTAACTTCAGTCAAGACCACCTTGCCACCTGGAGTAAGCATTGAGTCAATTCTTGACATGCCGCTGCTTTCGGTAACTTCATAAACTTTACGGGCATTGCTTCTTACAGTATCGATAATTTCTTGTGGTAAATCTGCTGGGATTTGTAACTTAGAAGTTGAATTATCATCATACTTATTTTCATAAGTGTAGAATGAACCTTTTGCATTGGTGATTTGACCAACACCTGCTACAATTGGCTTGTCGTTACCTAAGACAGCTGTTTCAACCTCGGTGCCAGGAACAGTTTCTTCAACTAAGACCTTATCGTCATACTTGAAGGCTTCTTTTAAGGCTGCAGTATATTCGTCAGCATTAGTTACGTGACTAACCCCAACTGATGAGCCTTGGTTAGATGGCTTAACGAACATGTCGCGGCCCAATTTTTCTGCTACCTTTTCATAGTTAAGTTTAGCATTCTTCTTGTCGTCGTATTCAAAACGCTTAATTGAAATCCAATCAGCGACTGGAACACCAACTCTTTGAGCCAAGATCTTAGTGAATTCCTTATCCATTGTTACAGCGGCTCCTAAGACGTCATCACCGACGAATGGCTTATCCATCAAGCGGAACAAACCTTGTAAAACACCGTCTTCGCCTAAGTTACCGTGAACAATTGGGAAGAAAACATCGATTTCTGGCAAGTTTTCTAATTCAATTAAGTTAGAAATGTTGTTAACCTTATGTGGGTTCTTAACTTGGTATGAAGGATCATCTAAAACCTTGAAGCTTTCTTCTTCATTAGCAAAGTAGCCTTCATTAGTGATCCAAATTGGGTGCACATCAAACTTATCTTTGTCGATTGCCTTATAGATGTTGTGGCCTGAAACAATTGATACTTCATATTCTGATGAATTACCACCAAAAATCAAACCAACTTGTAATTTTTTAGTCATTATTTTATACCTCTTTTAAATGTTCCAATCTTTAATTATACGCAAAGAATACCAGAAAAGCGCAAAATAGTGGAATATTTTTCACTAAAGCCTTTTCATTGGTTATAGTTTATAATGAAAGGTATACTGACAACCATAGAAGGGAGTCTAAAATGCTTCTACGGAAATTTTCTATTGCCGCTGCCGCAACTTTATTTATCCCCCTCGCCGGACAAGTTACACAAGCAGCGACATTCACAACACAAGAAGTTAACGAAGTTCATAATTTTCAAAAGGAATATGCGAACCTTGATAAAACTAGTTATAGTGCCGCAAATATTTATGCTAAAAAGCCAAATCTAAGCAAAAAATTTAAGGTAGGTCGCTTAGATCCAAAATACATTAAAACGCAAACAGATTATATCAATTACTATCGATCATTGTTCAGTCTGCCCGCTATCTCGACTACTGATACACTTAATAAAAACGCGCAGATTACGGCTGCTGTAATGGCCGCAATTAATGCTAACCCATTCATTAACCAACATGGTTTACCTAGTGAAACTAAGCCAAGCAATATCTCCAAATTTGTTTGGAAGCTAGCTAAAGACACTTCTGAAACTTCAAATTTAAACTTTAATGTTTCACAGCAAACCGCTGGGGATGTGATCACTGACTTAATTACTGACCATTATAATTTAACTGGTTCAGATACCGGTCACCGAGCTTGGCTACTTTCAAGTCGTTTAACCACTACAGGCATTGGGGCAGCTTATGGTACAAATGGCTACCGCTATTCCGTTCAAAAAGTACTAAACATTAATGATACTTTTCGTCCTGCTAGTCAGCCGGTAGTTGCTTATCCTAGCATGCGTCTTTTCCCTATTGAATTGCTTCAAGGGAAAAATATCATGTGGTCGCTTTATTTATCAGATAGAACCATTAAAAATAAGCCAACAATTACTATCACTGATTTAGATACTAAAGTTGTTACTACTGCAGCTCATGTTAAGAATTACAGCTCCTGTGGCTACGGCAATTTTAGAACGATCCTAACTTATTCACCCGCAAATACTAACCTAGTTGCAGGACATGAATATGAAGTTGACGTTAAAGGCGTGCAGAAGTACAGATTCAAGCTATTTAAGCAAGATAGTACTAATGACACTACAAATTATCAAGTTCAGCAGGATACAACCAACACGCCGACCAATCAAGCAACCACTAATTTAAATAGCGAAACAGATGTGCAATCACCAATTTTACTTCAAAACAAGATTTTACGTGCTGTCATCATTCCAAAAGCCACTGCTTTGCCTAATAATCAAAACACCTTTTTTAATGCATTAATTCAAAAAGGATGGCATCAAAATTTTTTCGTAAAACAGTACGTATTATCAAACCCCATCATTACAGATGAGTAAATTAAAAGGCCCAAGCAATGCTTGAGCCTTTTTGATTATAAAACTTTAGATAAGAAATCTTTTGCACGTTCACTAGTAGGGTGTTCAAACACTTCCTGTGGCGTGCCTTTTTCTTGTAAATAGCCATCAGCCATAAACCAGACCTCATCGGCTACTTCTCTAGCAAATCCCATTTCGTGAGTTACAATCACCATTGTCATTCCCGAATTAGCTAAATCTTGCATTGTTTTCAAAACTTCGCCAACCATTTCAGGATCAAGAGCACTTGTAGGCTCATCAAATAGCATTACTTCCGGATCCATTGCTAGGGCTCTAGCGATCGCCACCCGCTGCTGTTGACCACCTGATAAACTAGCTGGAAATTGTTTTGCACGATCGGCCAAGCCCACCTTTTCAAGCAAGGCTAGTCCAGTCTTCTCAGCTTGAGCTTCACTAACACCCTTGACTTTCATCGGTGCCAACTTAATATTTTCAATTACATTCATATTAGGAAAAAGGTTAAAGTTCTGAAAAACCATTCCCATCTTTTCCCGCAATTGATCAAGTTCCTTACCATCCTTTAGACTAGCCAAGTCTGTTCCATCAAAAACAATTTTACCAGTCGTAGGACGCTCTAATACATTCAGGCAACGCAAAAAAGTACTCTTACCTGACCCAGATGGCCCGATAATACAGATAACCTGGCCCTTATCTACTTCCGCAGAAATATCTTTCAGAACCTCATTTTTGCCGAAAGTTTTCTTCAAATGTTGGATATCGATCATTTTAGTCATTGTGTTTCATCCGTCTTTCGAAATAATTAAGCAATCTAGTTAAAGTAAAGGTCATGATAAAGTAAATAATCATGGCAATGAATAAAGGTAAAACACCACGGTAAGTCGAAGTCTGAATCAATTCCGTTTGGTACATTAATTCAGTTACCCCAATAACTGAAACCAATGAACTGTCCTTCAGCAGGGTAATAAATTCGTTTCCTAATGCCGGCCAAATATTTTTCAAAGCTTGAGGAATAATTACATAGCGGTAAGCCTTAGCTTGAGAAAGACCTAATGATCTAGCCGCCTCAGTCTGTCCTTTAGCTACTGAAGCAATACCAGAACGAATGTCTTCTGCAACGTAAGCACCAGAGTTCAACCCAATTGCGATAATCCCCGCTACAACAGCTGACAGGTTAGAAATTAATGCTCCAACACCAAAGTAAACAAATAAAATTTGCACCATTTGTGGCGTACCACGAATGAATTCGATATAGCAAACTGCAATCCAGTGCAGCAATTTATTCTTGGACAAACGCATTAAGGCTAAGAGCATCCCTAAGATGATCCCGATTAACACTGAGAAAATCGTGATCACGATGGTATAGCCAACTCCCTTAATAAAGTAAGGAATATATTTAGTCATCGTGTTCGTCTTCTGCGCTGTCTTCATATACTTAGCTGCTTCAGGCAAGTATTTCTTATTAATCAAATCTTTTTGTTCAACGCGATTAATAGTCTTGTTCACAGCAGCTACTAAGTCATTTTGTCCTTTAGCAATTGCTACTGCGTTACCAGCTTGTTGTTCACGCAAGTCACTTCTCACAGCCACCAAGCTATTGTCGTTTTGTTGGTAGGCCTTAGCAGTCATTTCTTCCATGACAATGCCAGAGATCTTATTAGATTTTAATGCCAGAACTAAGTTATTGATTTTGCCTAAGCCTTTAACCTTAGACTGTTTCATTTGCTTTTGAATCAAAGAATACTGAATACTACCAGTTTGCGCACCGACAGTTTTACCAGCAAAATCTTTAATTTTTTTGTATTTGGCCTGATCGCGTTTGTTAATTAAGAAATATTCGCCACTTGGCTTGTAATATATCTTAGAAAAATCAACGCTCTTCTTTCTCTCGGGATTAGGTGTCATAGCCGAAATAACCATGTCTACCTTGCCTGTCTCTAGCGCTACCAAAAGTGAATCAAAGCTCATGTTTTTAATAACTAGCTTTGCATGTAAATCCTTGGCAATATCTTTTGCCAACTCGATATCAACCCCCACATATTTGGTATTGCCATTTTCACTGGTAGTAAACTCCAGTGGCGGATAATCCGCTGAGGTGCCCACTACTAATTCTTTCGACTGCTTAATTTTTTTCATCACTGAGCCAGTCTCAACCTCCTTATTGGCTGCATTAACAGGCTGATTAAACAAAAAAAGAGTCGAAAGCATAGTAATGAAAGCAAGAAAAGTCTTTATAATTTTAGCTTTTTTCATAAACTCGCCAAATTCTTTTAAAATATAAACATATGAAATTTGTTAATTATTTTTTAATTATAAAGAAAGATGATTCTTTGTGCAAACAAAAAACGTAATCATTCTACAGATTACGTTTTCTCATTCTTATTTAGCAGCTGTAATTTGCCATGGTATCGCACAAATGATGTAAATAATTACCCCAGCAATTACATATTCCAAAAAGACGCTACTGCCAATCTCAAGCAAAAAGCCAAATTCAATATTATCGACATTAAAGATTACTGGCACAAGTGCTAACAAGCCTGAAATCAAAATTAGCCAAAAACCTGCCCACATGCCAGCAGCCATCGTATCATGAATCACCATTCGAATTGTAGCCCGCGACTTCATATCGTTGAGTAGCGAAACCATTGTAATAATGGTAACAATAATTATTATCAAATTAACGATAAACAATAAACCAGCAATATTTGCTCCTAAAGTGATCACACTTAAATTGAAGGCTTTAATAATCGCGTAAGGTGCATTAGTTCCCTGCTTTTTCAGTTTACGGTTAACTTCCTGTGCCCCACTTGACGAGCCTTTAGCAATTCCTTGATCGATATCGCTTAAAATCTGATTAGCCAGTGGCAAACTAGTAACCTTAAACCAATGAATACCCAAAGAATAATCAATAATATGGTCGGCAATTGGTTGAGTTTGCGTATCCGATAGTAAGTTTGAATTATCTTCACTATCTGCATTAATCAAATCAGCTAGGCTATCATAATTTTTATTCACTTGGCGAACAACTACTGCCCTATTATAGCTAGTCCTAATCTGTTTTTTCATAAAGATTGGATTTAAAAAAGTAGCTGTAATCAATGACAATGCAGCAATCAAAAAGATGACGAAAGCCAACAAACGTTTATATTGGTTATTTTGCTCATAACCCATTCGTCGCAAATCAGCTCTTTTGCCTTCAACCATGGCGACTCCCCTTTAGCTGAAAATTTCCTTGCCTTCATCGAACATTGTATCAATTGCTCGGTGAACAACTTCCATATCAGCAGTTTCAATAATTTCATGTCCTTCTTTTAAGGCTTGATCAATTTCTTCAGAAGAACAATGCAAGAAACTGAACATCAATGCACTCGTTGCATAGTTAGCAAGAGTTTCGGCCGTTAAATGGTGCTTTTTGCGATCATGATATAGACGGCCAATACCACTAGTTACAAAAGCAATTCCTGTCTCAAGTTCGCTTTCGTCAACGTTAATGTCATCAAATAAATGATTTTCCTTAATCCATTCATTAAGCATGATTCCCCAATTATCTAGGGTAGCATTGCTAACAAAAGCTTCAGAAATAATACGGTCCAAGCCCTCATCGTGCATCCCCAAGATAGCAATCGTATAAATAAATGCCTTAGTTCTAGCATAAGGAAGATTGCTATTAGCCATGTCATAATTATTAACTTGTTGACCTAGAGTATTAAAAAGATTACGAATAATGTCGTTAGTTAACTTAGCCTTATGAGGATAGTATGACTGCAGTAAGGATTTTGAAATGCCTGATTTTTCTGCAATCATTTGCAAAGAAACATTATCCATTCTATTTTCTCTGATCAGATGGAAAGTATTACCTAGAATAACTCTCCGTCTCTTCATGTTTTTCCGTCGTGCCATAGTCTATTCCTCTAACTTTCTCTTTTTCTTTCTATACAACACACATCAATTATATCAATCATTACTATTTAGACATAGTTTTATGACTTATCTACCCGATTTTTTGAATAAAAAATAATCCTCATAGTGAGGATCATTTTTTATTCAAATTATCAATAAGAATTTTACTTTAAACGGTTTTGTTCGTCAAAGATTTGGTGGATTGAACGATCATTGTATACATAATCGATACCACGAGCAAGCAATTGGTCTACGGAAATTCTGACCATTCTGTCTGGGTAGCGCTTGTGCTTAATGGTATCAGTAACTACGATTTGCTCAATTGGTAATTCATTAAGTACTCCAGTAGCATTCTTAGAAAGAAGTGCGTGGGTTGCGGCAACGTAAACTTTCTTAGCACCAGCTGCCAAAACTGACTTAGTTGATGAAGAAATACGTGAACCTGTATCAATCAAATCATCAATGATGATACACTTTTTGTCCTTAACATCACCAATCATGTCGTGAACCTCAGTATCATAGCGAGCACCTCTTTGATCAACAATTGCAATCGGTGCATTGAAGTATTGACCAAAGTTACGAGCAAGCTTAGCGCCTGAGTGATCAGGTGAGACTACAACGATATCATCATCTTCCTTGGTAGCAATTCCGTTATCTAAGAAGTATTGACCAAGAAGTGGAATGGCATGTAAGTGATCAACAGGGATATTGTAGAAACCTTGAATTTGTGAGGCATGTAGATCAACAGTAATTAAACGATCCATGCCAGTCAATTGAAGCAAGTTAGCCACTAACTTAGCGGTAATTGGTTCACGTGAACGAGTCTTGGTATCTGAACGTGAATATGCCAAGTATGGTACAACCACGTTAATTACATGAGCTGATGCACGTTGAAGTGCGTCCAAAACAATTTCAAGTTCCATAAAGTTTTCGTTAACTGGATCTTGGATAGATTGAATTACGAAAACATCACAACCTCTGACAGATTCACCAATGTTAACTTGGATTTCACCATCGCTAAAGTGGTGAACCGCAGTTTCGATCAATGGTTGGTGTAAAATTGCCGCAATTTTTTCATTTAATGCAGTGTTACCACCTAAGCCAATAACTTTCATTGGGTGCAATAATTGATGAAGTTCTTCCTTGTTCATTATTTACCTCTTCTGAATAAAAATCGTATACACCACCATTATATACAAAAAGGCACCTCTATTGAAGAGATGTCTTTTTTGGATGAAGAAATTTATTTACTTTTGTTTTGGATAAACAAGCAAGATTAGCCCTACAATTAAAGCTAATTCAGGCACTAATAAGTTAGCAAAGTTCAAGCTTGCATTATGAATGAAATATACTAAGCACACTGCAGCTACCATTAATGCAATTGCCAAATCTTGTAGATTGATTTTTCTAGTCGATCTAGCAATTACACTAACGATTAACATGATTATGCCTAACACAATCAATATGCCAGCTACAAACATCAATACTGATGAAGTATCAAAATTGCGATAAACCGGAATTGCGCCTAAAAGTAAGACAATCCCAAAAGTGACAAAAACTAACCCACCATTAAACAGATTAAATGCTTCTGCTCCATTATTAAGCCTAGCAATAATCGCAATTATTGCAATTACTACATTAATTACTAAAATTACCCACATTCTACTTACAAAATCCTTTAATCAAATCCAGCAGTTTTAAACTGCGCACTGCATAACTATCATGCGTCTGCCGCGGCATAATCACTAAACGGGCATTAGGCATAAATTGGCTATACCAACGTACATGCTCAACCTTAACCCAGTCTTTTTCACCTACTACACAAAGAGTTGGCGTAGTAATCTTCTTCAAGTCATCTACTGAAATAAAGGACTCAGTCAACTCTACGCGGCTGTCACGATCAAGTCTCAAAAAGCGATGAAAGCCTTCCGTTAAGTAGTGATATGGTCTAATGCCTGCACCATTAACGAAAACGCCAGCTACAATCATCTTCTTAAAGATCGTTGGATGTTTTCTAGCTAGCATCATTGCCACCAGACCACCTGCATCAAAACCGAAGCAATAGCAGCCTTCAATGCCAACCTGTTTAATAAAGGTATAAACGTCTTCTACTTCAGTCTTGTAGTGTTCAGCGATGTCGCCTTCACTTAAACCATGGCCTCGCATATCAAGCACATAGACAGTGTAATAAAGGGAAAGCGGAGCCACAATTTTATCAAACATACCGCCATCTAAGTGATGTCCATGTAGTAAAAGCAAAGGCTCACCTTTACCTAACTTATGATAATAAATTTCAACTCCATTAACTTTTTCTTTCATGTTTTCCCCTACTCACTATCACGCAAGGCCTGCTGTCGCTCTAACTTCTTACGCATCTTTTCTTCCTCGCGGTCTTTCATCATTGTACTGATAATTTTGCTCCAAACCCGGTAATTTCCCCGGAAATTATCCGCAACTTTTTTAATATTAGGCTGGTGAATAATACTGCCCTTTCTCTGCCAGTAGTGGTAATACGGCTTTTGCGTGTAATAGACGCCTTTAGCCACAGAAATATATTTAACGTTAAAAATCTGATCTTCCAGTAGTGAAATATCCCTATCAAACTTCAAATGATATTTCTTAATAATGGCAGTTTTATAGGCCTTGTTCCAGCTATATCCTTTCATTGGTGAGCTAAAGACATTAGTCAACTTCAAATAAGTTTCACCGCGCGTTAAATAGCCACCTTCTGGTCGACCAACAACGCGTTGCTTTTTGTCAGGATAATCCATCCAATAGCCACATGATACTAAGCTGACATCTGGATGACTTTCAAAAGCATGAATAAAAAAGGATGTGTAGCCTGGATCCACCCAATCATCACCATCATGAAAGGTGACATATGGTGTGTCGAGATACTGCATCCCAACATTACGTGCATCGGATGGGCCGCCATTTTTCTTTTTAATTATTTTAAAATATGGAAAACGATTGGCATAGCTTTCGGCTACCTCAACCGAATTATCTGTTGAGCCATCATCTACTACAAGCAATTTGAAGCACTTGTCAACTTGATTAAGCAGAGCATCAAAAGCACGTGGCAAGTATTGCGCCGTGTTATAAACAGGCATGATGATGGTTAACTTAGGCACTTGTAACATATTGTCCCCCTTTGTTGCTCTTTATTATACCATCTTCAATAATAAGGTCGAAATTAAGAAAGTTTTACGTGTTGTTTAATTCACTTTTGAAAAATATTTAGTATAATGTTCCGTATTACAAGAATAAATATTCGATCAAAAAGGAAGAAAAGAAGAAAAAATGAAGAAATTTATCACACTACTCACAGCAATGTTATTAAGCGTGGTCGCGATGATCTCATTTACTAAGCCAGTATTAGCAGATGATGATACACCTGTAGTTACCTTAGGTACATCATTAACTGATGCGCAAAAGCAAGGCACATTAAAGACCTTAACCGCCCCACTAAACGGTGGTAATTATCAAACAATTACTGTTACCGGCTCAGATCTGGTTAAATACTTAAATCCATCCGGTGATAACTTCACTACCTCATCAGGCGTTTGGTCCAGTGCAATGATTCAAAAGACCAGCTCAGGCAGCGGAATCAACGTCAAAATTTTAGACTACGATGGTAAAAATAATATCACGACTATTACTGCCAACCAGTACAAAAACGCAGCCCTGACCGCCGGCATCAGCGATGCCAACATTTATGTTACTAGCGCTATTCCAATTGATGGTTCAGGGGCATTAGCTGGAGTTTATGCTGCCTATGCTAAAAATGGCAATGCATTAAATCAAAAGCAAGTTAATGCCGCTCAAGATGAAATGAATACCTTGTCTGGGATTACCCAAGATAATAAAAACAAAAAAGGTTATTCAGATGCTCAATTGAACAATGCGGTTGCCGGTGCCAAGAATGAGATGGCTAAACAAGGGCAAAACATTACCGACAGTCAAATTCGCGACATTGTCAACAATCAAATTAATATTAACCACTTAGGTGACACCATCAACAACAATCAAAAAAATCAAATTGTCAATCTTCTAATTGAAATTCGTGATTCAGGGGCATTGAAGGACGGTAACTTCAAGCAACAGGCTTCGAAATTATCCAGTCAGATTCAAAATGGAGCTAAAAATATCTTCAATAAATTTAATACCCAAGAAAACCGCAACTGGTTACAAAATTTGTGGGATCAAATCGTTAAGTTCTTTAGTGGTTTGTTCGGCGGTGTTATTTTAAATTAAAAAAGGCTACAGTGTAGCCTTTTTTTCTTACATTTTTTGATCCATATAACGGTTCAATTCATGATCGACAAATTCATTACCGCGATTATTAGCGTGACCTTTCGTCCATTCAAACGTACTATCAGGAAATTCCTTTAATAACCGATCTAATTCCTGCCATTCCGCCACATTAGCCAATGGTCCAGAAGAACGTCTCCAACCACGTTTTTTCCAGCCTTGTAGCCAATGCTTATTAATCGCATTCAACACATACTGCGAATCAAGAACAAATAATAGATGTTTATCGTTAAAACCAAGCTCAAGCAGCTTTTTTAGTGCATTAATCAATGCTGTCTGCTCCATCTTATTGTTAGTAGCACCATATTCACCACCGGAGCCATGAACTTTCTGGTCATCCCATTCAATTAAATAAGCCCAGGCTGCTTTATCGGTCTTTTTAACGTGACCGCCCTTATAAACACCAGTATTGCGCGTGCCACCATCAGTATAAGTCACCGCAAAGAAGTCAGCAGGATTGCTATTAACATGGTTATACTGCTTCGCCTTTTTTCGCGGTGCTTTTTTTATTTCTTGACTCTTTTGTTGCACCCTTTTTACGGCGTTTTGTAAATTATCTTCACCTTTTTGCAGGACATCGCTCTGAGTTTGGGCATTCCAATCTAAGTAATCTGTAGCATCGGTAATTTGTTCAAATGACTTATATTCAGCGCCAGAGAAGCCATCAACTTGTTCTTTGGCTGCATCCCAAGTCCGATATATTCCCGGAGTACGTCCTTTTTTGACTGCATAAAACTTCATTTCTACCTCTAAAATTCCAAAATCTTTACCCAATGGTAAAATATACTTATTGCATAACTTTTATTATAGGAAAAAAGAAAGAGAAGGTGGTAAAAATGTTTTTCAACACAAAAAAATATGCTGAAGAAGTTGAAAAAGATCATAAACATGACCTCCAAGAAGAACCTAGCATGTTTAACATGATTTCTTTGGGGCTGATGGCCACCTTCGCTCCCACGCGAATTTTCCTCAAATTACACAAGCGCCATATTGAAAATAAGGCAAACATTGAAAAAAGCGATCTAAAACAAGTACCCATTATTTATTTCCATGGCTTTCGCGGCGGTGATTATACCACTCGCGTGATGGTGAAACACGCTACTCATGACAAGGGCAATCCCAAGTTTTTAAAGGTAACCGTTGATTTATTAGGAAATTTCAAATTAGAAGGAACTTGGACTAGTGACAAGCATCCTATCGTGCAGGTTGCTTTTCGCCAGCGAATAGTCGGTATCTATGGCATCGACTATTATCTCAACTTCGTCCTGCCCTTTTTAGCTAAAAGATATGGTTTTAAAAACTATATTGCAGTCGCTCATTCATTAGCCTGTCCATGTATTATTCGCACGGAAATGAAGCACTACCGCAGCAAAACGTTCCCACATTTAAAAAAATGTGCCTTTATCGCTGGTCCTTTTGACGGGGTCACTTACTTGGGCGATATCCCCAACGTCAACTATTTGACCGAAAGTGGTCGGCCTAGTGTCATGAACCCGCACTACCTTTATTTGTTTTTTAATCGGCGCAAATTCAATCCTGATATCTCGGTCTTGAATATTTATGGCAACGTTTTAGATAACACAAATACTGATAAATTCATCTCTGTTGTTTCCGCAAAAAGCATTCGCTATATCCTTGCCCCAAAGGCACATTTTTATCAAGAAGTAGAAGTACGCGGTAAAAATGACGCTGAACATAGTTGGATGCATGACAATCCGTTTGTAATCGATATTATTGACAAGTTTCTTAAATTAAAAAAGTAGTTTAATTTTGGAGGAGTTTATGATCTGGTGGCATGACTTTGTTAGAATCATTATCATTACCAACACAATCTTAGCCTTCTACGTTGTCTTCCACCGTAGAAGATCCGTTTCAACCACTTGGGCTTGGTTAATCATCCTGTTAGTATTACCAGTAGTCGGGATCACTCTTTATGCCTTCTTTGGTCGGGGTATTTCCCAGGAAAATATTTTTGCCATCAATAAGCAAAAACACATTGGCTTGAGAAATGTTCAAAAATCGATTGCTAAAGCACCTAAAAATACTAGTCCTTCTGACACTTCAAAGGCTGGTAATATAGCAATTAACTTTTTTAACCACCAACAAGAAGCTCCCCTAACTAAAAATAATCAGGTCAAGCTCTATACCGAAGGTGAAACCTTCTTTCATGACATGCTTAAGGACATGGTACGAGCTAAGGAAATAATCAATGTTGAGTTCTACACTTTTTATAGCGACAATATCGGCAATCGTGTTTTGCAACTATTGATTAAAAAAGCAAAACAAGGAGTTAAAGTACGCGTAATTTATGATGCCTGGGGTTCAATGGGAGCTACTAAAGCATGGTTCGATCAATTGCGGGCAGCTGGCGGGGAAGTTTTGCCTTTTGTCACTTCACGCAACATGATCACCCGTTACCGCATTAACTACCACTTGCACCGCAAGATTGTTGTCATCGACGGGCGAATTTCTTGGACTGGCGGTTTTAATATTGGTGATCAATATTTAGGCAAAAAAAAGAAGTTTGGTCATTGGCGTGATAGTCAGGTAAGAATTGTTGGTTCTGCCTCTCTGCTTTTGCAAGAGCGTTTCGTCATGGACTGGAACGCCTCTATCACTAATAATCAACAGCTCATCCGTTTCAATTCCACTCTATTTCCTGATCTTGATGAAAAAAACATCCACGAAGGCGACGTTGCAACGCAAATCATTTCAGATGGGCCTGATCGTTATGCACCATATATGCGTAACGGTATGATGCGGCTAATGCTTTTGGCACGCAAACGGTTATGGATTCAAACACCATACTTAATCCCTGATGATGCCGTTTTTGCTACGTGGCAAACAATTGCCTCATCGGGTGTTGACGTACGAATTATGATCCCATGTAAGCCAGACCACCCCTTTATTTATCGCGCCACACAGTGGTATGCCAACGAATTAACTCGCTTGGGTGTCAAAATTTATATCTACGAAGATGGCTTTTTACATGCCAAAACGACGATTGTCGACGACCATTTTTCTTCAGTTGGTTCAATGAATCAAGATTTCCGTTCTTACAACTTAAACTTTGAAGATAATGCCGTTTTTTATGATAAAAAGTTCAACCAGAAAATGGTGGCAGCTTTTGAAGAAGATATGAAACACTCGCATTTACTAACTAAGGAAGAAATAAAAAAGCAAAGTCGCGCATTGCGGACTTTGCAGGCATTCTCGCGAATGCTTTCTCCAATTTTGTAATTACATCATTGATTGAACTTCAACAGGAATTTCTCGACCAGCATATTCTTGTAATTGCTTAATTACGCTATTAACTTCATTATTAAAGCGCATCATATAAGCCTTACCATCGCTAGTTCGAAAAATCGCCATCACTAATGGCTTCTCTTGGTTGGGGATCTGGATTAAAGTAACGCTGGCTAAATCATCATACTTAACTGTACGCTTGAAGTAGCCTGAAACGACCATCCGCTTTTTACTAAATCCTGAAAAACCATCGACAATACTAATTAAGATAAAAAGAGCCAAGAAGACACTCAGGCCTGGATCACCTTTTTCAATGTAATTCCATGTAAAGCCCAGCCAGATAAAAATTAGCGCCCAAACAACTGAGGAGATACGATAGCGACCACGAAAATCAACTTTAGCTTGCCAATACCAACTATAACAAGCATAAACTACTAATAAAATATCAATTGCTACATAAAAATACGTCATATATTTCATAAAAATCCCCTCAATTTAGTTATTTTACTCATTATAACAAAACAATGATTTATAATTAAAGTAATGACTTTCACGGAGGGTGACATTATATGATGGATTTAGCAGAATTACAAACAGATATTAATAATGCCCAACATATTGTATTCTTAACTGGAGCTGGTGTTTCTACCCACTCAGGTATCCCTGACTACCGCTCTAAAAACGGAATCTATGATGGCGTGCAAGAAAGTCCCGAAACTATTCTGAGCGATAGTACGCTATTCAATCGACCTGAATTTTTCCATGAATTTGTCATGAACAACATGTACTTTCCTACTGCTAAACCAAACTTAATCCATGAAAAAATCGCCCATTTTTGTAATGAAAAAGGTAATTTAATTACCCAAAATATCGATACTTTGGATACTAAGGCTGGCAATCAACATGTAACAGAATTTCATGGCAATTTATATAATATTTATTGTACTAAATGTCATCAACCTGTTTCTTATGAAGAATATGCTAAAAGCTATTTACACAAAGATTGTGGCGGAATTATTCGCCCCGGTATTGTGTTATACGGCGAAAGCATTGATCCGAAAGTATTAAACCAGTCCGTTGAAATAATGCAAAAATCAGACTTGATCATCATTTGTGGGACGAGTTTTGTAGTTTATCCTTTTGCCCAGCTCTTGGCTTATCGCAAAGAAGACGCCAAAATTTACTCTATCAACAAGACAGAAATTCCTACCCCTGGTGTCACGCAAATAATTGGGGATGCATTAACAGCATTCCAGAATTTGAATTAACTTTCCTAGTTTGTTATTCTTAGACTAATTATTTTTAATAAAGGTGTTACACATGACAGAGTTTTTTTACTATGATTACGTTACAATTGAGCCATGGACCTACTTTTTAACAGCTTCAGAAGCCGGCCTAACTTACGTCGGACTTAAAGGAGATGAAACTGTTTCACCTATTTTTAGCTTCTACCCTCACCGCATGTTGGTGCGGGACCCTAAAAAGATGGCACCTTATATCAACCAATTAAAGGAATATTTTGCTGGTATCAGAAAGAATTTTGATGTTCCTATTGATATTTCGGAATTCGGCACTGAATTTCAACGAAAGGTATTAGCCGTTGTCCAACATATTCCTTATGGTGTGACGTTAACTTATGGTGACGTCGCCAATTCACTAGCCGAAGCCACATCTTCTCGCTCAGTTGCACACGCCGTAGCATTAAACCCTGTTTTGATTTTTATTCCTGACCAAAGAGTTATTTTATCCAACAATAAAGTTGGGACTTATCGTCTGGGACAAAAAGAAAAAATCAGATTAATTAAATTAGAAAAGAAGCAGTTACATGTCAATTCTTAAACTATATGCACCCTTTTTTGACGGCAATAACTGGTTACATGTCCTAACCAGTGGCAAAGACTGGATGATCATTCTGACTTTAATTTTGATGGAATGCTTGTTATCAGTCGACAATGCTGTCGTTTTGGCCGCACAGACACAGGTGCTACCTAATAAAGCTGAACAACGCAAGTCCTTGGTTTATGGCTTGTGGGGTGCTTATTTATTCCGCTTTATTGTTATCGGAATCGGGACTTATCTGATCAACTTTTGGGAGATTAAATTAGCTGGTAGTATTTATCTTTTTTACCTAGCCTTTAAATTCTTCTATGATCAACGCCACCCTAAACAAGCTGCCGAACATGAGAAAGAAAAAGAAGAGCGCGAAGCAGCTCACCACAAAGGCAAAAAGAAAAAGAGACATGTACTATCTCTTTTCTGGCGTACGGTTATTTCAATTGAATCAATGGATATCGTCTTTTCAATTGATTCTGTTTTAGCTGCTTTAGCCGTGTCTGATAACCCCGTTGTTGTTTTAATCGGTGGCATGATCGGTATTCTCTGTATGAGAGGAGTTGCCGAAATTATCATTAAATTAATGGATATTATTCCAGAATTGCAGCCAATGGCTTACTTATTGATAGGAATCATCGCTTTAAAATTGCTGCTAGCTCTGCCACCATTGAGATTTGAGTTGCCAAACACCGTTTTTGCAATTATTGTCTTTGCGATCTTAATTTTGACAATTCTCTTCCACTTTTGGAAAGTTAAAAAACACGGTCACAAACATATTTAACTGTTTAGCGTATTTAATACATATTCTTTGAGTACAACTGCTTGGTTGTGCTCTTTATTTTTGGCACCAAATAAGAAAAGAACATCTTCTTTAGCCAAATGCTTCTTTACATCTTGCAAAAATTCCGCTGTATAATCATTATGATTAAGTTCTTCAATATACTTTTGCTTAAATTCAGGGAATTTTTCATCTTCATGATTAAACCACTGACGCAATTCCTTACTAGGGCCAATTTGTTTATCCCATTCAGCTAAATCGGCCTTAACTTTGCTCATTCCCCGTGGCCATAAACGGTCAACTAAAATCCGATAACCAGCAGGTTGCTCATGGTCATAAATTCGAACTAATTTAATTTCTGTCATTATTTTTTATCTCTTTTCTAGAAAGGTCAAAAATGAATTATTCAACTTATTTTTCTACTAACACTACCGATTATATTGCAAAAGACCTAATTGGGCGAATGCTTACTTTTGATAATGGTCAAGAAAAATTAGGCGGCTATATCGTGGAAGCAGAAGCATATATGGGTAAAAAGGATCGCGCTGCACATTCTTATGGCGGTCGTCGTAGCCCAGCGAATGAAGGACTTTACGGCAAAGGCGGAACGATCTATATCTACGCGCAACGTCAATATTTCTTCTTTGATGTTGCCACTAGGGTTCAGAATGAACCACAGGGTGTTTTAATCCGTGCAATCGATCCCACTTTAGGAATTGAGACCATGATCAAGAACCGTCATGGTAAAGATGGCGTTCTTTTGACTAATGGTCCCGCAAAAATGATGCAAGCTTTTGGTATTCATGATAAAAATTGGAATTTGCACTTTTTATCAGACTCCCCTTTCGCCATTGATCTTGATGATCATCATAAAAAAATTCCCCAGGAAATAATTGCTGCAGTGCGTGTTGGTATCAATCAATCTGATCCCGTTTGGGCTAACAAGAAATTACGTTTTTATGTAGCAGGAAATCCTTATGTTTCTGATATGAAAAAGATAAATTATGAAACTAATAATGGTTGGGCTTGACAAATTTAACTTTTTCTTCTAGTATTCTTCATTAGTTAAATATTTTTCCAATGCAATAGAGGTTGCGACAATCACAAGTTAAGTTTGAGTTCGCGAAAACAATGATAGTTAACTTAGGGTTGCCGCCGAAATAGATTTAATATTCGCGTGTTAATCTGTTGGGCTATAGAAGAATATTCTATAGACTGTCCTGGTTAGTCCCCAGGGAGCGCTATAAGATTTGGTTTAAACACTGATGATTATGACCCTCGCAATTCTTTGGAAGAGCGAGGTTTTTGTTTACTCTTTATTGTGTTGGCTTTATGTTAAAACTATTTTTGGAGGTTTTATAATTGAAGTCAAGATTTAGATGGATGGCTGTAATAATGTCTGTCCTACTCAGTTTATTTATCGGTTTTTCCCTTAGTAGCAATCAGACTCAAGCTGCTAAGAAAGATTCTGGCACGTTAAAGATAGGTATGGAGGCAAACTATCCTCCATACAACTGGACTCAGCCAACCAAAGCTAATGGAGCTGTTCCAATTGATGGTTCTAACTCCTATGCTAATGGTTATGATGTTCAAATTGCCAAGATCATCGGTAAACGACTACACAAAAAAGTAATCGTAGAAAAGACTCAATGGGATGGCCTTTTACCAGCTTTAACTTCAGGTAAAATTGACTTAATTATTGCTGGTATGTCTCCTACTGCCGAAAGACGCAAGGCAATTAATTTCTCAGAACCTTATCGTAAAAGTACTTTCGTCGTAATTACTAATAAGGCAAGTAAATATTCTAATGCTAAGAAGTTGACTGATTTCAAAGGTGCCAAGTTAACCGCACAACAAGGAACTTTGCACTACGATTTAATCAAGCAATTAAAAGGTGCTAAAAGAGAACCAGCTATGCGTGACTTTTCAGCCATGCGTCAAAGTTTAGCTTCTGGCACCATTGATGGTTATGTTGCTGAAGATATTGAATTTGAAAGTTACCACAACGTTAACCCTAACATTATTGCAGTTAACTTAAACAAAATGGCTGGCTTCAAAGTTGACCATGACGATTCCGTAACTAGTATCGGGGTTAAAAAGGGTAATACCAAGCTTTTAAATGAAGTTAACGCTACTTTAAGAACTATTTCTAATAAAAAGCGTGATCAATTAATGTCACAAGCCATCAAGGAACAACCTAAGGCTGGTAACGAAACTAAGAAAGAAAACTGGCTAGTTACTACTTGGAAGCAATATGGTGGCATGATTATGTCAGGTATTGGCATGACCTTGCTTTTAGCTTTAGTTGGTACCATTGTTGGTTTCTTTATCGGCTTGCTTGTAGGAATTATTCGTACCATTCCTACTCCAACTACTCGCGGCAAGCGTTGGACTTTGAACGTAGTTAAGTGGTTATTATCTGTTTATGTAGAAATCTTCCGTGGTACACCAATGATGGTTCAAGCAGCCGTAATCTACTATGGTATTGCCCAATTCTGGCACTTGAATTTAAATAGAACTGTAGCTGCTTTGATTATTGTGTCAATTAACACTGGTGCTTACTTAGCTGAGGTTATCCGTGGTGGTATTATTTCAACTCCAGAAGGTCAATTCGAAGCAGCTAGTGCACTTGGTATGACCCACAACCAAAGAATGTGGCATATCATCTTGCCTCAAGCAATTAGAAACTGTTTACCATCAATCACTAACGAATTTATCGTTAACATCAAGGATACTTCAGTATTGAGTATTATCTCAGTTTCTGAATTGTTCTTTGTTGGTACAACTATTGCCAGTCAATCATTCAAGTTCTTCCCAACTTACTTAATGATTTCAGCAATCTACTTGATTTTGACCTTTACTATTACTAGAATCTTCAACTTCATTGAAAAGAGACTCGAAGGTAACAAGAACTACAACTTGATGGCTAACCAAGTTCAAGTTGGTACTCCAAAAGATGCGGAGGCAAACAATTAATGACTGAATCAAACGAAGTAATTTTAAGTTTAAAGCATATGCAAAAGTCCTATGGGGCTCACAAGGTATTGAAGGACATTTCTTTCGATATCAACAAAGGCGAGATCGTGACCATCATTGGTCCTTCCGGTGGTGGTAAGTCTACTACCCTTCGCTGCATCAACTTGCTCGAAGAACCTACTGGTGGCGAGATCGATTTCCACGGTGAAAACATTTTGGCACCTGGTTACAACCGTAATACCTTTAGATCCAAGGTCGGCATGGTATTCCAGCAATTCGACTTATTCGAAAACAAGAATGTTTTGGAAAACTGCATGATCGGCCAAGAATTGGTCCTCAAGCGTTCAAAAGACGAAGCACGTAAGATTGCTATGGAGAACCTTAAAAAGGTTGGTATGGATCCATTTATCAAGGCTAAACCACAACAATTATCTGGTGGTCAACAACAGCGTGTTGCTATTGCCCGTGCGATTTCAATGAATCCAGAAGTGTTACTCTTTGATGAGCCTACTAGTGCGCTTGACCCGGAAATGGTTGGTGAAGTACTAGAAGTTATGCAAAAGCTCGCTACGACTGGTTTAACAATGGTGATTGTTACCCACGAAATGGGCTTTGCTAAGAGTATTTCTGACCGAGTATTGTTCATCAGTGATGGCGTGATTACTGAGCAAGGTTCACCTGAAGAAATATTTGATCATCCTAAGAACGAAAAGACGCAAAAGTTCTTGAGCAATTTTAGAAATAATGAATTTTAATATCAAAAAAGCCGCGAAGTTTAATTGCTTCACGGCTTTTTTAGCGTATAATTTATAACAAATTAATTTTTGGAGGAAGTAAAATGAATGATAGAGTATATTATTTTATCAAGCCTTATGACGAAAGTCTGCCACTGCCGCCTGCAGAAAGTTTTGCGCAAATTTTGAACGAGGCTTATTTGCATCCCTTCAACTGGAAAGCAAGAACTACGCGTAAATCTTTCTGGTGGAGCACTTTGATTAATCTTGTTATCGGCATCTTATGCATCCTTCTTGGCTTCTATGCTTTTAACCAAAACATCAACCCCGGCATTAGAATAGTCGATGGTATTGTTGCGGCTGTTGTTTATCTGTGGCTATTTTTAGCTGCATTAGGACAAACGATCCGACGTTTGCACGATGTTGGCTACAGCGGCTATTGGTACTGGGCTGCCTTCACTGGTTATGGCGCAATGTTTTTATTTTATCTTGAATTGCAGCCATCTGTTCAACGCCAAGTTAAGTGGGGCAAATATTTCTTTAGTAATCAAGACTACCCTGCCGGCCATAAAGAAACAGTTCCTGTGCCAACTATTGGTCAAATTCTAAAAGAACACTTCTTTGATTGCTTCAAGTGGAATGCTAGATCAACTAGAACATCATTCTGGGTAGGAACAGCAATTAATCAAGTTACTTTAGGAATCGGCACTCTTTTCATCTATGCTTTTTCTGCTTTTTTCACGATTATTCCTGGCTGGCATCAAATGCCGCAAGCAATCGGTATTTTCTTTTTATGCTTTTTAATACTTTTACTGGTTATCCTTATTTGGTCATTTTTAGCTCAATTAGGACACACTGTTCGCCGCTTGCACGATGCAGGCTTTAACGGTGGCTGGTGGTGGTTAGGCATTGTTCCTTACGTGGGAGATTTGCTTTTAGCCTTCTTATTATTCCACCCAACAGTTGACGCAGATAATAAGTGGAACAAGTATTTGTTTGATCCAGAAGACAGAATTAGATAATTATCAAAATAAGCCCGCTATTCAGAAATGAACAGCGGACTTTTGATTTTTAAACAATATCTTTCTTAGCCTTAATCCGAGCTAATTTCCAGCCGGTATCAAAATAAGTCTTGCGCGTTTGACGCAAATTATCATAGTCACTCTCCAAGCTATCAATTGCGTCTTGCAGCTGCTTATTTTGCTTTCTAATCGCATTTAGCTCAGAATCATTGATCACACCCTTAAGGTGTACTTGAGCCGCTAAATAGCGCCGACGATGCTCAAATTCTTCTCTCAAAGTACCCAGCGCATCTTCATACTTAACTAGCTTTTTATTGATCTCAGAAATTTGATCATTCAGTTGAATAAACAACTTATAAGGCATATCCGACTTAATTCGGTTGCATTCCGCACAAGCTAAAGTTAAATTATCTAAGCTGTTGTTGTGACTAAGAGAAACAGGATCCTTATGATCTACGCTGTGGCCACGTCTGCCGCAATATTGGCAGCGGTATTTATACTTGGCCCGAATGCGTTCACGATCAATAAAATTAACTTCGTTTAACTGGAAATTGATCTCCAAACCCATTCCCTTTAAATTTTGCTCAAAAGTTACGCCTTGGTTAGGCACATAATTAAGCTTGCCATCTTCGCTTTTAATTACCGCCAAATTCAAATCAGACCTTTTAATCTGTTGGCGGGCGATTTCATTGCCATCATAATCTTGTAAAAAGGCCTCGTATTTTTTACGGTCCTTTTTATTTTTCACAATAAAACCTGATTGATCTTGTTTCTTTGCACCGACAAACGTGTAAAGCAAGCTTTGAGCAAAAGTTGCGACCGCATCATTTGCGTAATCCTCCGGATTCAGGTTGCGCGTGATGCAAATGTCGCAAATACTGGTCAACTTAGGATTCATTAACCCCTCTTGCTTAAAATGCAAAGAGTCCATGCGCAGCCCGCATGAACTACATTGAAATTTCACCTAATCATCCCCTAACAATAGAATGCTAAAAGCTATTCGTTGCATCTTATCCTTTCCCGCGAAATCACCTTTAAAAAGATCTGGCAAAATTTTCTTAATAAAGTATTGTACGCAAACTAAATCGTCGAACTTCTTGATCGTTTCAAGACTTTCCTTGAACATTTGCATATAAACCGGGTTAGGATTACCTAATTCGATTTCTCCATAAGCTTCATATAACAAATCTAATTTATCACAGATTGATAAAATTTTACCCTCTAAAGTATCATCTTTGCCTTCTGAGAGACGTTTAGTATAAATTTCTTGAAATTCTTCTGGAATCTCATCCTTAATGAACTTAGTGGTCATTGTTTCTTCAACGTCACCAATCATCTTTCTAAGTTGAGGAGTAGCGTATTTAACAGGTGTCTTAATATCACCGATGAAACGTTCAGTATAATCGTGATTCAAGCTCTTTTCATATAAAGCCTTCCAATTGATCTTCTTATTACCGTGAACTTCTTCGATATCACCCATCATTTGTGCGAGTTCAGCTGTTCTGAAACAGTGATCAGCTACTGAGTGGTGGTGGTACTTGAAGTAACCTGGTGCACGATCGATTGACTCTAAACTGTTAAAACCTTGAATGTATGCATTTAATCCCATTTTTTGTCCTCCTCATTTTCCTTAAAATTTTTACTATGTTATCAAAGATTGATTTTCAATGCAAATAAAAAGAGGCCTTTGCCTCTTAAAATCTATGCGCCGGTGTCAGTATCGTTGCCATCGTCGTTAGTGCTGCATCATAGTAATTATTTTTAGGTAATTTTTTAGCAAAAATATATTGCTGCGAAGCAAACAAATTATCATAGCCTTGATTGCGATTTTCATTCACCGCAATATAAATTGGCGCGCTAAAGCTAGCTGATTGATAATTATTGACTGGCTTGCCTTTTAAAGTATAGCCTGCTGTAATTGTATTTTGCTTGCTAAAAAATTTAAGCAAGCGATGTACAGTATTCTTTGCTAATTTATCCTTACTAAATGCTAAATCCATTGGCACCCGGCAAGCATTGGCATAATAATCACCATCATATCGATCAGTGGTAACCCTTCCTTTAACTAGCTTAGCATCTTTTGATGTCAGCCAGGCAAAGTCTGGAACTAGGCCACTCTTATGCTGGTGACTCAACTGATTGAGCCGCTTTAGCATTGTTTTTTTAATTAAGAGCCACCGCGAATCATTGCTTTCACGATAAAATTGATCAAACATTGTCGGCAATACATCTGAAGTCCGCATTAAATTATAATACTTCGACTTAGAATCGGCCCAATTGCCCACCGTTAAAGCGTGCGTTGTCGGATTATATTCATAACGCAAAATATCGGCAATTAATTTTTGCCCTTGCCGCTGATATGCTGGGTTTTTCCATCTTTTAGCCGCTAAAAACAAAGCTTTAGCAATAAATAAGTCCCCATCAGTAGCGCTATTGCGTTCACTGCTCCATTTTCCATTTTTCTTTGTTTGCCGCCAAGCCATCAATTGCGTATTACGATCCCGGTGTTTTAAATAATACTGCACTAGCTTAGCAAAGTTGCTTTCTTTAACTGCTGGATCATGCGCCGCAATAAACATCCCATATCCTTGGCCTTCAGATAAAACCGTCACTTGTTCCTGCTTAGGCGTGGTATTAATATAGGCAAGATTCTTTTCTTCAACTACATAATTTTTATGCCAAGAATGTAGAAAAAAATTACGCACCGCTGAATTATTATCTGCTCTGATATAGATCATAATACCGGTAAATGCAATCGTTACGAGTAAAAATCCTAGTAGCATCCATCTTTTTTTCATCTCATCACCTAATCCGCAAATCTCTTAGTCTTAACCCATTTAGTACTATCACGATGAAAAACGCGATCTAGCATTACTGAAGTAACCGCATGAATTGATACAATGATGAACAATTGCGAATAAGTAAAATATGATGCTAAGGCTAGCCAAATCTGTTCGTCAGTTGCCTGCCCATATTGCGTAGTCATAGCTAGGTTAATTTGCAAAATATAAAGCAAAACCATCAATAGCCAATTAAAGAGCAGAATTTGAGCTAATAAAATATTACTCCGCGAAATTGTAAATGGTATTACTACTGCAGGATTCCAAAGATGGACGATTAAGGCAATCAAATTAGAAAAAAAGATCAGATCTGATAAAACAATCGCCAAATTAAACCAGAAAAAAGTGCAGGAATAATAGACAGTCTCTAATTTAACCCGCCAGTTGCTTTTATCAAAAAGATGGCAAAAATTATTGATCACCACTTCATAGTTACCTTTAGCCCAACGCAAGCGTTGGAAATAATAATCTTTTAAGCGTTCTGGTTCTTGCTGGAAGGCTTCAGAATTATAGGCTAAGGCAATCAAACTACCTGAGCCCATAATTTTAAAAGAAATATCAGTATCTTCGGTCAAAGCGCCATTGCGCCAGCCGCCAATTGATCTGACATAATCAGTATTAATAATAAAGTTAGTCCCTGGAATACGACCAATCTTAAATAATTGCCAGATACCGCAGTGTTGAATTCGCTGGGTAACAACAATTTCCTGATTGATACACTTAGTTAAAAAATTCTGCCGCGCATTTCTCGTCTTATTGCGCCCAAAAGCAGCCTTATATCTCACCGGATTTTCCAAAATCTTTTTAATTAAAAAATACAAAGCATTTTCTTCTGGCATGGCATCTGCATCATATACACCAAGGTATTCTCCTTGGGCAATCTTCAAAGCATCATTTAATACACCAGCTTTGCCACCACTACCTGTTCGTTCAATTACTTGAACATTGATTTCCCGTTCAGGATATTGCTTGATTATTTCCCGGGCAATTTTAGCAGTATCATCAGTACAATTATCAGCATAGATTAAAATTTGTAACTTATCAGCCGGATAATTCAAATTTAAAATTGCCTGCGTAGTTTTACTAATAACTAATTCTTCATTATGAGCTGGTACAACTAACGTAACTTTTGGGTAACGCTTAAGTGGCGTGATTTTAACTAAGAGCTTGCTGTGCTTTAACCAAAAGAAAACTGCACCACTTAAGGTAACTAGAGACATCAACAAAGAAAGCCAAATCGAGATTAACGTTAAAATTTGTAATGCTTCACTCATTTTTCGTCTTTTTTCCTTTTTTATTGATTACCGTATTTTCAACATTAAAGTAAATGACAAACGCACAAATAAACATAACTATGAAAGCAAGTAAAAAGATGCCTGAAATGCTTAAAGCTAAGAAATAAAACCAATTAGTCATTTGCTTCAGCCTTTAAATATTCAACAATTAAGTCAGTTTCCAATTCGCGGTCCAAATGTTTTACAATCACATTTGGATCTGTAAAACGATCCACGTTTGTTTCATCAATTCGCTGACTCGTCCATTTCAAGCCTCCGGGAAGATCATCTTGCACTTTTTTTAATTCCGCAATTGTCTCCTGATTAATCTGCTTGATAATGTCATCTCTTAATTCAGGCGAAATAATAAAAAAAGTGGCATCTCCTAAATAAAAGAGTTCCTCAGCTGCTAATCTTCTCTTTTTTAAGATATCAGCTAATTTTTCTAAATACTGCGCGTGCTCTTCTGGATGAAGTTGAGCAAACTGTTCGTGGTTAGCCCAACGCAACATTGATACATGCATCCATAAATGTAATTGTGGCCGTTCTTTAATATTACTAATTACTTTTGAATAAATTTTATTAGCAGTGTAACATGTATGCATTTTTAGAGTGCCATTGTAGCGTTTAAGGTAATTGCGAATATCTTGCCGATTTTTACTAATAAAACGCCAATCTAGGACATAATAGCGCAACACCGTTAAAAGCCCTGCCTCTATCGGAAAAGCTACCACTAAAAACCACTTTGCTTCTGTAGGAATTACAACATATCCCAGCACTAAAAAGCCCGCTGCAATCGTCGTTAATAAAATTATCAGCCAGCTAACCATTATATTAGGCAACAATAATCCCGTCATAATAGCTAAAATTAGAATCAAAAATAAGCCATTGACGATATTTGCCGAATATTCTTCCACTTGAAAAACAGCAATTACTGGAAAAGTATTGCTGCAACGAGATCTAAATAGATCAAAATATTGTATTTATTATTCTTATTCATATATCTAACTATCTATATCCTATATATTATCTATAAAAACCTAAGTTAAATTATATTCAAAAATCTTTTTATGTCCATGTGCTAAATTAATTTTTTCAGTAAGCACAAAAAAAGCTAGAAGCGTCAGCTCCTAGCTTTTATTTCAATATTATTAAAGACTACTTGTTTTCGTCTTTTGCGGCCTTGTTCAAGAAAGCAACAACTGCTGCTACGTGAGCAACACGCTTCTTTGCGTTTCTCTTGTTCTTAGGTCTTTGGTTTGGTTCACAACCAGTGTTGTAATTTTCACCTTTACGCATATGCTATACTTCCTTTCAGATTTTCGAAAATCTAGTATAGTTTACCATGTTCAGCCCTTCAGATCAAGTCTTCATGCAGATTCAAAATTTTTCGGCAGATGCAGGACAACAATATAATTTAAGATTCGCGTAGCATAACTAGCATCCTTTTGGAAACTTTTAATTGCCTTTTTAGCTAAATCAACTCGATCAGTAATTAAGCCATCAACTTGTTGATACATCATCTTCTTCATTAATTTTTCGTCATTAACTGTCCAGGCATAAACAGGACGATCCTGCAAATGGGCTTGCCAAATAAAGTCTGAATTCAAGGTAGAATATTCCATTGAATATCCACTAGCAACACTTTGCGGATAAGTAAAATTATAAGGTTGAATGTAAAAGACAACCAAACGTGGATTAATTAAGTGCAGTCCTTCAACCACGCGATAGTCGAGTGATTGTACTTGATACGTATTTTTGAGAATCGTTTTGCCATATTTTTGATTAAAGCGCTGCAGCATTTTCTTCGAATCTTTAGCCGTCGTTTTAATTTCAATTAGCAATTTTTGATGCAGTCTTTTGGCTTCCTCAAGATATTGATCAAAGCTAACTAACTTAGCATGATAGCCGTCTTCTTTGGCAGTTAACTTTTCTAATTGCCGTAAAGTTAAATCATTCGGGGCTTTATTAACTCCCGTTAGCTTCAATAAATTCTCATCATGAATTACGATATATTTTTTATCCTTAGTTTCATGAACATCAATTTCAACGTAGTCCGGCTTTTCTTTAGCCGTTTTTCTTAATGACTGTAACGTGTTTTGTACGCCATTTTTATCATCAACGCCGCGATGAGAAATAATTACTGGCGCTTTAGCATTTACACTAGTCAAATATAAATAATTGGTGGATATTGCATCAATCATTACTAGTACAAACACAACTAATGTACTTAGAATTATTTTTTTAGTTTTACCTGTTTGACTTATCTTTTCTTGCCTTAAAGCTTTCAAAATAATAGATAAGCCCAGTACACTAACATAGACTAACGCTACTTCACTAATAATTTGAACAAGCGAAAGATTGACAATGGCTAAAATTAACGGACATTTCCCAGGTAATAAATCAACTAATAGCTGCAGGCAATACATTGCTAAATAGAAAATTGTCATGACTGCTGCAGATAAAACGGCTAAAACAATAATCCTCCAGCAAATCGTCCGCCAACGGTAGTGCGCCGTTAATCGCCAACTTCTTTTTACTGCTTGCGCCGACTTTAAGTGGTCAAAAACGATGATGGGTAAAGCAAATACTAGCCTTGCACCAAGGATCAAAGCGGCTAAATAAAACGCAATCAAAACGGCTAACAAGATTGGCGTTCTCGTCAGATAATCCAAGATAAATTCTGAAATCTGCACTTTGCTTAAAAGTGGTGTTCTAAAGATGACATCGGCTAACGGTACTACCAATAAAAAATAGAGCATCAAAATAAAAAGCGTGCCCAAACGAATTTTTTTGATATTTTGCCAAGTTTGAATAAAACTATTTTTCCACGTAAAAACTTGATGCTTAATATCCCAAACGCCATGAAGTAAATAAGCTAATTGCGCATACAAGACTACTAATAAAAGCAGCAACTCAATTATCAAAATTAAAAAGGCAACCGTATGCGTCGTAATGATCATCACTACATTTTGATAAGATACGAACGGAATAGCACTAGCCTGCAAAACAAAGGTTGTAATATAGCGAAAAAATGGAATAACAATAAATTGATTAAATAAACTTAATCCCATAAAAAGTAGCAGATACCGCAGCCAATTTTGGCAAAATTCACGACTACCTGCTTTTATTTCTTTGACAAAAGTCATTGTTCTTCCCCCCTTGCATTGAAATTACTTTCTTAATTCTATACTAAAAAAGGACGAGGTCATTCCCTCGTCCCTATGATTAATTTTATTTTTTAACATTGACCGCCGTTTTTTAGATCATCAGCAGTAATTGCTTCAGGTTCATATTGGGTAACGGTCATCCCACCATCAATAATGCCGCTGTCTGAAGATAAACTCAAAGTTGAGTTGCGCGCATTTACCACTAGACCTGGTTCAAAGAAAGTTGTTTCCGGCTGAGCAGTATACAAGTCAAGACCAGCATTATTTTCGATTGAAATATTATACTTAGGATCTTTTTCAGCAAGGATTACAAACTGGAAGCTGTCGCCAATAGTACAAGTGCCGCCTTTTTTAGAATACTTGGTTGAACCATCATCTAAAGCCAAGATGACAATTTGGTGATCTGCATCCATCTTGCTTTTAATCATTTCTGCAGCATCTGGTTTAATATTGATTGAAATTGCATTCTCTGTCATTTTGTTTCCTCTTTTCAATCTAAATTTGATTAATTTACTTATTTAAATATAGCACGACTAGTTCCAACTAACTAAAAATATGCTCGAAAATGCCGCTAATCTTGATATTTTTAAAATTTATCATTGCATGCAATCACAAAAAGGCTCAAAATGGTACATAGGGTTTTTAGACGATTGTAATACGTAAGGGGGACCTTTTATGACCGTCTTAAAGAATATTGCTAAAGATAGAATTTTACAGATTACTGTGATCATTACAGTAGTCAGTCTTTTTTTTGCCAGACTGCGGTTTGCGGATATTAATTTCCATACATTATGGTCCGTTGCCGCGATGTTAACGATTATCCAGATCTATGCATACTTGCACGTTCTGGACGTTTTGGCATACAAGCTTACAAGCATTGCCGACAACACACGTAAGCTGAACACGCTGTTTTCGTTGTTGGCTGTTATTTCAGGGATGTTTTTAGGTAATGACATTACTGCATTAACCTTGATCCCATTGTATTTAAATATTGCTAAACGTTATAAATTGCCGCAGATTTTACCTGTTACCTTAATCGGAATGGGCGCAAACATCGGAGCAGCGTTTACGCCTTGGGGCAATCCGCACAATATTTTCTTGGTCAGCCGTTTTAACGTTGGTCCACTAAAGTTTTTTGAATGGTCTGTGCCTTATTTAGTAGTTTCAATGTTAATCATGGGGTTAGTCTTTCTATTTATTCCTAAAGAAGAAATTCCTGTCCAAAAAACTGAGCCTATCAAAATCAGTTGGCGTCCGACACTGATAACTACTGCTGTCTTTATTTTCTTCTTCTTTGGTGTTTTCAGAACCATTGATATTATTTGGCCAATGTTGGCATCAATCGCATTAGCCCTCGCAATTAATCCTCGGATTATGCTTAAAATTGACTACGCCTTACTTCTTACCTTTACTGGTTTCTTCATCTTCATCAGCGATATCCAACAAATCCCTGTTATTGTAAATCTAATCCATGGTACTGTTTATTCCGAAATTTCAACTTACTTCGCTTCAATTATCTCCAGTCAGGTAATGAGTAACGTACCATCAACCATTTTAGTTGGTAAATTTACTACTTATGCTCAAGCATTATTCTTGGGGTCAAACATTGGTGGTTTTGGTTCAGCCATTGGCTCAATGGCCAACATGTTAGTTCTTAAGACTTTCAATCAACACGGCAGCGTAAGCAAGAAGAAATTTTTCATTCAATGGACCATTATGCAGTTTGCTGGTTTGATTATTTTGACTGCAGTCGGATTATTACTATTAATCTTCAGAATTTAATATTTTTTGTTAAGAATGTCGCTTTGGCATTCTTTTTCATTGCCCAAGAAATTCGAAAACGATAAAATTAAATAAATATTTATGGAGGAAAAAACTATGTCACCATTAATTTGGATCATTATCGCCATTATTGTTTTAATCGTGGCTATTTATATCGTAACTTATAACGGTTTGCAAAGAGCAAAAGTCTACGCCGAAGAGGCTTGGAGTCAAATTGACGTTCAACTTAAGCGTCGGAATGACTTAATTCCTAACTTGGTTGAAACCACCAAGGGCTATGCCAAGCATGAAAAATCAACTTTTGAGGAAGTAGTCAAATTACGTAATCAATTGGTTAATGTGCCTCAAGGTAACCATGAAGAAGCGATGAAGCTTTCTAACCAAATTACTGATTCTCTGAAGTCAATTTTTGCTTTGGCTGAAGCCTACCCAGACTTGAAAGCTAATCAAAACTTCTTAAAATTGCAAGAAGAATTGACTAACACTGAAAACAAGATCGCTTACTCTCGTCAACTTTATAATTCAACTGTAGCAACATATGATCAAAAGTTGCTTACTTTCCCATCAAATATTGTTGCCAAGTGGCACCACTTTACTAAGATTAACTACTTAGAAACTCCTAGTGAAGAAAAGAATGTGCCTCAAGTTAAGTTTTAATTTTAAGGAAGTTTAACCATGCTTTACCAACAAATTGCTCGTAATAAACGCAAAACGGCGTTAATTATGTTCATCTTTTTGGTGATCTTAGGCTTAGTTGGTGCGGGAATCGGTTATCTTTGGAGCAATAGTCCAACAATGGGCGTTATTATTGCTTTAATCGGTAGTTTAGTCTACTTATTCATCATGTGGCAAAATCCAGCCAACATGATTATGAGCTTGAATCACGCGCAAGAAATTCATGAAGCCGACAATCCGGAACTGTGGCATATCGTAGAAGATATGGCGATGGTGGCACAGGTTCCAATGCCACGGGTCTATATTATTCCTGATCCTAGTCCCAATGCTTTTGCAACTGGTCGGGACCCTGAACATAGTGCGGTGGCAGTTACTCAAGGAATTTTAGAATTACTTGATCGTGAAGAACTCGAAGGCGTCTTAGGGCATGAATTATCACACGTGAAAAACTACGATATTTTACTTTCAACAATTGCCGTGGTATTAGTTGGGGTCATTTCTTTTATCTCTAATATGGCGTCCAATTTTTGGTTCTGGGGCGGCGTGCGCAGTGATGACGACGATGACCGTGACAGTAATGCTTTAGCCATGATTTTTAAAGTGGTTGCCTTGGTCTTCGTTTTGATCTTAGGTCCACTTTCGGCATCCCTAGCCCAAATGGCTTTATCACGTAACCGTGAGTATCTAGCTGATGCATCTTCAGTTAAATTAACACGTAATCCGCAAGGCTTAATTTCTGCCTTACGCAAGATTGAAAATAGCCAACCAATGAAAGTAGCTGATAGTAGTAGTGCTGGATTATATATCGAAAATCCATTCCACAATCACGGTTTGACGCACTTGTTTGATACTCACCCACCAACAGCAGACCGCATTAAACGCTTAGAAAATATGTAAAAAAGTTCGAACGATTATTGAATTTTCTAAATAAGGAATCAATGATCATTCGAACTTTTAAATTTATGACTGTATTTTTCTAATGAATACAGTCATTTATTATTTAATTAATAGTCCATAGTAAGATATTATCCTGTTTTTCCTGCATAAGATCTCGGATACCATCATCTTGTTTCATTTGTTGTAAGAAACTTAAAACAAACCTACGTTGCTTTCTTTTTAACTTTTCAGCTGCTTTGACAGCTAAATTAAAATCATACTTATTTTTAGCGATCCGTTTACGACCAGATACAGTATCTTTTTCTGGTGTTTTACTATTTAATCTTTCAAAATCTCTCTTTTTTATTCTTTTTAATGGATTAATAACCTTTTGAAGAGACTTACTTTGTATATCACAGTATTGTAGCCCAGCATTTGGTGTCCAGACATTATACTTATGATCCTTAGAAGTGACAAAATACTCGGGGGTACCATTCACATTCTTAAATACCATGACTTTAACAACCTTAAATTTAACATTTTTTAGCTTTTTAGAACTAATGCTTTTAGCGCCTTTAAAGTATGGATTATTTAAAAGTTTTCGATAGTTGCTTCTTCCAACAAAAATAGGTAGGGCAGAAGAATTAACATTTAAAATGTAGCCCCATTTACTAAGTTTAGGAGTATTCTTAATTACATAATGCTTTTTTACTTGCTTTGAAGCTACATTAGAGGCATTTGCAACATTACCCGAAATTAATGTATTGTTAAACAATGCTGTAAGTGCAACTGTAGTAACCAGAGCTGTAGCAATTTTCTTTAATTTCATAATCTAATCTATTAATTCTTTTCAATTAATACCAATTATGTGCTAACCAGAATTTTTTAGCATTTACCCATGAGCCATAACGACCTTTAACATATCGATTTGCAGTTCGTTCCTGATTAGCGGGAGATAAGTTTCCGTGTAAGTAACCTAATGATAATTGATAGCGTCCATATACACTACCATTTCTTGCAGTGTAGCTACCACCAGATTCACGTTGTGCAATCCAAGCTTTAGCTCTACGATTAGCAGGTGATAGATGGCTCCAATACTTTACATACAATGAATGTGGTACAGCATCGTTCTCTTGAGCAAATAAATTTGAATTTTGTGGGAGATACAAAGGGGTCCCATTTTTAATTGGATCATCTGGTTTAATATTGTCGTTTAATTTCTCAAGAACTGCTAAAGAAGTATTATTAGCTTCTGCAACTTGACGAAGAGTTTGATTATCATGGCTTGCAACCGGTGAAATAGATGTTTTAATAGGAACTACTGTATCGTTGTGACCGATTTGTAAAGCATTAGTATCAGCTGCTTTTCCATTTTCGATTGTATCAGCTTTTACTTGATTCCCCATGACGAAAATTGCTCCTGCAATAATCGCTGATGATAATAATAAACCTGTTTTTCCACAGATTTTCATTTAATTTCTCCTTTTCATATAAAATTTTTATCAACTAGCCAATAATATTCTAAAGAATTAATCTTATTTATTTACTTTTTAGAAATCTGCTAAATACTATACTTCATCTTTTTCAGATTTATTTAATTAAATGAAACAAAAAGTACAAAACAAAAACTCAATATTTCCATATAAATCAAAGCAGATCTAGAAAAAGGTCATTCAAATACAGTAAAAATGTAATCGAATGGTCTAAGGCACAAAACATTAATTATTTTGAAATTACTTATTGTTTCGAATTTTTTTTATTTTAAAGTAAGTAAAAACTGCACTAATTAACGCTACAATATCTAGTGGTATAAAAAGTATAATTCCAATTATATTTTTTATTAGCAAAAAGAATATATTAGCAATCAGCATTAACATTGGTAATACTAGTACATTCCAATAACCAAATCTTTGCCATAGACTATAGCGATAAGCCTTATATGCAGGCGTAGCACTAATTCCTAATCCTATGGCAATTAAGACTATATCAAGCCAGCCTAGATAAGACATGTCGTTCTCCTTATGTTAAAAAGTGTGAAAAGAAATATTAGGCGCATCCATGTAAATCTTACTATGACGATGTTTCCTATTAAAATTAGCTAATCTATTAGAAGTAGAATCTGTGTATGCCCCTAATGCATCACTTAGAGTACCAGCAATTTCATGTCCAGTCACCTGAGCTACCATACCGACAATAGTAGTTACACCTGATGCTGTACCTAATTTACCTATAAACCAATTAACGGCAGCATTTGAAGTAAAGTAGATTCTTACGCCCCACCAAAAACCGCGTACATAGCATCCACTATGTATTCTAGTAGATCCGCTAAATCCTGAAGCAAACATTACAAAAGGAGATTGATATGAAACTTCTTTTGTTTGTGGGTCAATAATCAGCCTATCCTTAATAATAGCCTGATTAGTTTTTTCAACTTGTTTATTTACAGATTGAATGACATTATTTGGTAAAAGCCGTTCTCCTTCTGGAGTGATATAAAATTGATTATTTTTCACTTCAACATACTGATCTGCCAATTCAATGTCAGATTGTGAAAGATTAACAGAAGTATGTTGATTTAAATCAACTTTATTTAGATCTGCTTTACTTGGTTGTGATGTTGTATCTGCAGATACCAATGTTGATAAAGGAAAACTAGCTACTGATGCCAATAAAGCAGCTGCTAACAAACTAATCTTAATTTGTTTTGATTTCATTATTAAATCCTCCATGTTAAAGCCAATAATTTACTATTCAGAAAGAATTGGAAATTCCCAATAAATCATATACTCACCTCTTTTTTTATTTTTCTTACTAAAGAATATTCCTCTCTTACTAGAAGGTTTTATAAAGTTTCGTAAGCGAAACAAATGTGGTGAAATATTTCATGTACTTATTTAAATTGGCCAATTTTTAACCCCTACAGTTATTCCCAAAGCCAACAAATCTGACTTCATTTGCTTTGCAGTATCTATTTCATTATTAAACAAGTGGTTAAAATACTTGCCACATATTTTATAATTTTCAAAGTGAGCGGTCGATGCAAGATCTTTTAAATATTTCAAAGCATTTGTGACATTATCGTTTATTTTTGGCTTCTTTTTATATCTCCAGTCAAGATAGTTACAACATAAGATAGCATACCGTTCTTTCATACTTTCATAAATTTGTTCAGTATGAGCAATTTTTATGAAGAATAGTCTCATTTCAACTTCAACTTTATCATTTGGAAGAATCAATAACGAAGTATTAAATAATCTTAGTGCGTCTATATCTTTTATCCAGTTTGGATGACTATTAAGTTTATCAATTACCGATTTTTTAAATTCATCATTTAATTTATCAATATTATTTGTCAAAAACGCAACTGTAATTTCGGCCCGTTGTTGTAAATACTTATTAGATGTTTTAGTTTTTATTTGAGCTAAATATTCTTGAGCCATCTTCGTATTATGATTATTTAAGGCCTGCTGCATTCCATTAAATATTTTTTCTTCATATTGTCTACTTTCAGACATATATGTACTTTTTAACATTTCAAAAAAATCGTTAATATCAATATTATTTTTAAATAATATCTTCACCAATGAATCACTGCTAAGGCTTTGTTTCCCATTAACCACTTTAGAATAAGTTCCTTTTGAAATTATACCAGCAGCCATCGCTGTAGCTGTTAAACCTAATTGATTTTGTACTTTTTTTAATGCTTCCCCAATAGTCATAATCTGTTACTTCCCATTCTTTTAATAAGAAAATTATACTCATTATTCTTACACTCGATAATCAAATTAAATAAATAATTACCAAGCATACCTGTTATTACGATAATTATGACAGTATCACTGTTGAATCGGTTATTGTATTGAACGATTACGTAACATTAAGCAAAAATACAAACATATTTTATCTAGACATATCAAAATCTGGAGATGTCAACAAATATTTATCAATTACAAAACATGCCCGAAAGGCTTTATATTGAACTATTGAATAAATGAAGCCTCATTTGTTCATACACTGAATTGGGTTTTCAAACTGATTTAAAGTAAAAAATAATCTGGAACTTTCGTCCAGATTATTTTTTTACTTTAAATTGATATTTGCTTGTCTAAACAATTCTGCCCGCATCGCTGCTGGTGTTATGTGGTAGTATTGATTAAATTTCTTATAAAAGAAAGACTTACTCGAATATCCGACTCGACCAATAATCTCTCTAAGTGAAATATCAGGCTGAGCCAGCAATTCACGCGCTTCTTGCATTCTTCGATCATCCACGTGATCCACAAAACTCTTGCCAGTCTTAGCCTTAACCATATTAGAGAAATAATTAGGATTGAAGCCAAAGTATTTTGCAGCGTCAGATAAAGAGACATCGGCAAAATGAAGATCGATGTAATTATCTAAGGTCTTCTTTTCAAACTTAGTTTTATCCAAACTAGTCGGTGTTGCCATGCGCTGAGTTCTAATTGAAATAATCAACATAGTGGTCAACTCAGCCTGAATTAAAGCTTTAGTAAACAAATCATTATTCAAATAACCGCCAATAATATGTTGCATCACTTGAGAAGCACGAGTAATTTGATTATTTTTTAGCCAAAGAACATGTTCATTTTCTAAGCTATCAACGATTTGCTCAATAACTTTAACCTCACGTTCTCCCTTACAGCTAAAATCTTTAAAATACTTGCGATATAGAAATCCACGCTTAAACTTCAACTTTATCAGTACGGTATCAGGTTTTTGACTTAAAATCTCATACTTGCAACCTTCATTCAGTAGCAAAACATTCCCAGACTTCATTTGAATGATCTTTTCACCACTCTTAATTGTCACAGTACCCTTAGCAATATATAAAATCGTTGAAACATCCATCCGATAGCGATGAATACCAGTATTATGATTTTCAAGGTAGATAGTAAACAGATCAAAATCTGGATTACCAGCTTCCAACTTTATTTCATTCTTATCTGTTGAATTTGACTTTAATACACTTGCCAGATATTGGTCCAAAGCAACAGCTGCCATATGTCCACCTTCCTTAAATTAAATAAAATATGGTAACACTATAATTACATTATAAATCAAAACTTTATTTAGTATTAAGTATTATTTATGATTTGCTCTACTTATAACAAACTTTACCTGTAGACAGTCCCCAAAGCATCTTGTACAATCAGACTTATGAAAGTAACCGTTAACAATCTTACTTTTTCTTATGAAAAAGAACCTATAATTGACCATCTAAATATTGAAATTCCCCATGGATTTTCTCTGTTAATTGGACCAACTGGCTGCGGTAAATCTACCTTGCTTAAAATTATTGCTGGTTTATACCCCAAATATGCAGGGAGACTGACAGGTACGGTGGAACTGCACGGACAAAAGGCGGCAATGATGTTTCAAAATGCGGCTGAGCAATTCACAATGCCAACTCCACGTGAAGAAATTGTCTTCGCTTTAGAAAATTTGCAATTAGATGAAGGTGAATATCAAGCACGACTGGATCAGGCAACGGCTTTCACCCAAATTGCCGATCTTCTTGATCAAAAGATTAATACCCTATCAGGTGGCCAACAGCAACGAGTTGCTTTAGCTGTCTTAATAGCTATGGATGTAGATTTATTGCTCTTAGATGAACCGTTTGCCAGTTGTGATCCTAAGACACGTGCTTTTTTGATTAAAAAATTAGCGATTTTAGCTCACAACGGAAAAACTATTATTTTAAGTGACCACGTTTTAGACGATTATGAACCTGTCTGCGACCATCTTTTTGAGTTTACAAATAATCAAGAAGTTATTGAATTAAATGCTAGCAAAAAAATAGCCTTATTTGAACAAAATAAAAAATTGCATGAGCGACATTATCATTTTGTCTTACCTAATAGTGAGCCTATTTTCACTTTAAAACAAGTCCAAATTAGACAAAACAAGCTTTTGCTTAAGCAAAATGAGCTAAATTTGCATTCTGGCACTACCCTAATTACTGGTGCTAATGGTGTTGGCAAGACGTCTTTATTTAAAGTAATGACCAAAATGATTCCGTATACTGGTAATTTTGCTTATTTAAATAAGGAAATCGCTCAAATCTCAGCTAGAAAATATTTAACACAAGTAGCTCAAATTTTTCAAAAAGCAAGCGACCAATTTTTAGCTGTGACTGTCAAAGATGAACTAGAATTAAGTAAAAAGGATAGAAATTTATTTTTTACTGAAAAAAAGGTCAATGAATGGTTAGAAAAATTAGGTTTAGCTGACCACTTAGACCAAGTAGTCTATTCTCTATCAGGCGGCCAACAGAAGAAATTACAAATTCTGCTAATGTTAATGACTAAACATCAAGTTTTATTGATTGATGAGCCGCTCAGTGGACTTGATCACAACTCGGTCAAACTTGTTTTAGAATTAATGCGAGAAAGCCAGCAAAAGCTTCACCAGACGTTTTTTATCATTAGCCATCAAATAGACGAGCTAGCTGAATTCTGCGATTACCGGCTAATTTTGGCGGATCAGCGCTTAAAATATGTAGAAAGATAAGCTTATGAATCCTAGTTTAAAATTTCTTTTAGCGTTTATTATTTCCCTGGAAATATCTTTAAAGGCTAGTTTAGTTACTAATTTGTTAGTGATTGCCTTCGCGCTAGTTTATTTAATTATTACTCGAATCAAAATTAAAGAGTTAATTTTGCTCATTGTTCTGCCCTTTATTGCTGCTTTTACAATCTTTGCAACGCTCTTTTGGTTTTCACCAACACCAAATGCTTATTATTCTTGGAATTTGTCAACGCGTGTCTATGTTTATACCTTGACGATTGCCTGCGTGACACGTAATAACACCGCTACAGACTTTGCCCGATCATTAGAGCAGAACCTGCACTTACCCAGTAAATTTGCCTACGGCGTGCTGGCGGCGATTAACATTATTCCGCAGATGAAGATGGCGGTTAAACAGATCCGAACTAGCGCTATGATGCGGGGCATTTATCTCAGTTTTTGGTCGCCGGTCCTCTATTTTAAAGCAATTCTTGTTGCTTTAAATTCAGCTGACAATCTGGCCCAAGGAATGGAATCACATGGCTATGTCGAAGGGCAAAGAAGGTCGACGATCATCGCTATTCCTTTAACAGCTAGAGATTGGGTAATCTTCTTTACCCTGCTAATTTTGGTTAATATCTCATTGTTTTTGTTCAAATAGGTGAAAAAATGGAAATTATCGAAGGAAAAATGCCTTTCATGGGCTATGAAACTTACTATCGTATTGTTGGTCGAAGAAGCGAAAAGACACCACTCGTATTGCTACATGGTGGTCCCGGCTCAAGTCATAATTATTTTGAGGTTTTGGACAAATTAGCCGAAATTGATAACCGACGGATTATCATGTACGACCAGTTAGGCTGCGGCAAGAGTAGCATCCCTGATGATCACCCTGAACTTTATACTAAAGAAACATGGGTTAAGGAACTCATGGCGTTGCGGGAGCACTTGGCTTTGCGCAAAATACATTTATTAGGACAAAGTTGGGGTGGGATGCTAGCGCTAATCTACATGTGTGATTATCATCCTGTTGGCATTCAAAGCTTGATCTTGTCTTCAACCTTGTCGTCTGCTTCCTTATGGAGCAAAGAATTACACCGGATGATCAAATACTTGCCAATTGAAGAACAGGCGGCAATTCATCGCGCCGAATTGACTAGCAATTTTAACGATCCTGATTACTTAAAAGCTAATGAGCACTTCATGAATCAACATGCAATTGACATGACGAAAACGTGGCCTGAATGCGTTATGCGAAAAAAATGTGGTGGTATTGTAGCTTATGAAACCGCCTGGGGACCAAATGAATATACGCCAGAGGGCAACTTGCACGATTACGAATACACAGAAAAACTAGGCAAAATAAAAATCCCAACTCTAATTACGAGTGGGACTGATGATTTATGTACACCTTATGTAGCTAAAACGATGCAGGATCATCTTGCTGGCAGTAAATGGCAGCTATTTGAAAACTGCGGTCACATGTCTTTTGTAGAAAAAACAGATGAATATGTTGAAATGCTGCGAAAGTGGCTTGATCAACATGACTAAAAAGTAAATATATTTACATAAAATTAATAACTCAACGCCCGATGAGCATCTAAAGCCCAATGCGTTGCAAAAATTTCCTGCTTGATTTTCCGCTTGGTTCCAGTCCAAGGATCATTATAATAGATCGTTTTACCATGGTAACCCGTCAAGGTAATAGCATGGTTAGAGAGGCCGTCAAACATCCCTACCCAAACAACCACCAAGTGTGAATTAATCAGCTTATCCTTAATTGCGGGCAAACCACAATTAGTCATATTCTGTGCTCTACCAAGATAATGCTTCACTACTGGTTTCACCCCATTAGGAGCAACCCAATAGCCGAGCGGATATTTCTTGTAAGGCGAACCGATAAAGCCTTTGTACAACTTCCAAGCACCGTTATGCGTAGTGCGTTTTTTTGATTTACTGTAGATGTAGGCGTTACGCTTTAAAACGCGACCTTGACCACTAATATTGGTCACCTTAATATAAGCATCCCTATCAGCCAACTTGTAGAATTTAGCGCCATTAACTGTTATGGGACTTTGATTTACAGTTACTGCACGATATGCGTAATACTTTTCACCCAATGACTTGCCATTTTCATCATAAAAAAAGCCGCCCCGAAGGACGGCTGTATTGAGTCTGGATCGGATTAATCAAAGAAACTATCAATCAGGTTCTTGAGGAACTTTTTAATAGCCCTCTTGAGCTCTTGAAGCACTTGCCATCACGATTCAGTGGTAGAAATACTACTACAAAGATAAAGTAATACTTCATGGGAGTCTACCTCCTTCCACACGAGTAAGGGCGCTACCCCTTCAGCGTTACCATTTATGTGTTAAAATTGAGATACTACAAAGATAAAGTACACTTCAGCGTGTGCGTGAGCTACTAGCTGGTAGCTCAAAAATTAGCAGGGCGATCGAAAGATCGTCTTTTTTGTTGCCAAGCATAATTTAACAAAATCTATTTTTAAATCATAAAAAACTAAAAAAGCACTGACCTGCCACAGTTTTTTTCAATATGCTTGTGAAATCTGCAAATATGCAAAAATAAAAAGCCCAATTTATGGGCTTTTTCTATATTCTACTTATGATAAGGACTACCTGAGTTAATCATAAATGCACGATAGATTTGTTCAATCAACACCACGCGCATCAACTGGTGTGGCATCGTCAATTTACCAAAACTAATCAAGTCATTTCCCCTCTTGTTTACAGCATCGCTAGTCCCTAAACTGCCACCAATGACAAACGTAATGTCTGAATGACCATAAGTTGCGAGATCCTGAATCTCTTTAGCGAACTCTTCGCTGCTGCGCTGCTTTCCTTTAATTGCAGTCACATACACGTACTCCTTATCTTTAATTTTGCTCAGGATTCGCTGACCTTCAATCTCTTTAACCTTCTCATCTTCAGCTGCACTGAATTTTTCCGGTGCTTTTTCATCAGGCACCTGTACAATGGACACCTTTGCAAAACGACTGAGTCGTTTCTCATACTCCGCAATTGCATCCCTAAAATACTTCTCTTTTAATTTTCCAACACATACAATTTTGATATTCATGATTCTATTATAACAAGCATAGCTAATTTTCCATTCATAATTTTAATCTACCAGCACAATACTAACATCCCTTCCACACTATTTACCCAAACTTTTCCACAAAACTTCAAAGACCAATTTCAACATTTTGTGGTATTATTTCACTTATGCCCCAGAAGTTGTATTTAATAATTTTTCTAAAATTTCTTTATTCACATCGATTTTATGAAAGCCTTTTTTCACAAACTTTATCTCTTAAGGCTTGTTATACCTGCATGAACGCCTGTTTTCTCAAATAGAATTCACTAAATAAGGTCAAAATCATCATATTTTTCCACAAGTTAATAAACCTATATTTATCAAGTTATACACAATCCACAGAGTTATCCACACTTATCAACAGGCTGGTGTCTGTTTGACAACAAATAATTCCGAACAATTTGATGTTACACATTTAAAAAGTTAACAAAAAGGCTATATCTACGTTTAAACCGCGTGATATAGCCTTTTTTCTTTTAATTAACTTCTATTTTGATTTTTAGTTACCTTCAAGTTTTACCTTTAAGTTGACATCCTTACCATTTCTGTTCACGGTAACATTTACGGTATCACCGACTTTATGGCTGTATAAAATGCTGTGTAACGATGCCACATCATCAATCTTCTTGCCGTCAACCTTGGTAATAACGTCGCCGCTCTTCATTCCGGCATTAGCAGCTGAACTATTCTTGTTTACTGAGGCAATGTAAATACCACTCTTCAAAGTAGAATTGATCTTCAAGCGGCTTCTGTAGCCTTCTGGAATACCTTGAAGTGCGATTACCCTTACGCCAAGTTGTGGACGGGTAATCTTACCCTTCTTAACTAATTCGTTCACAATCGTAACTACTTCGTTTGATGGAATTGCAAAGCCCATTCCTTCGACAGAAGTACCATCACTTGATTGGGCTAACTTCATTGAGTTAATCCCGATCACTTGACCAGCTGAGTTAACCAAGGCACCACCTGAGTTACCTGGGTTAATTGCGGCATCAGTTTGAATAACCGTTTGTTGATTGCCTGATGAAGTAGAAATGGTTCTAGCCGGTGCTGAAATAATCCCTTGCGTTACCGTAGAAGCATATTCACTACCTAATGGTGAACCAACGGCAATGACAGTTTGACCAGCTTGTAAGCTCTTAGAATCGCCAAATTCGGCCGTCTTAGTCACATACTTAGCATCAATTGAAAGCACAGCTAAGTCAGTTGTACTATCCTTACCAACAACTTTAGCATTTACTGTCTTGCCATTAGCTAGCATTACCTGAACAGCATCACTGCCTGAGATAACGTGGTTGTTAGTAACGATATAGCCCTTGCCATTAGATTTCATGTAGACTACACCTGAGCCTTCACTGTAAGTCTCAAGCTTGCCCTTGCTGCTTGATGAAGAGCTATCATCACTGTCATCATTACCGAATAAACTATTATAAAGTGAATTAGTACTATTAGAACTTGATTGGCGTTTTAAGTTAATAACTGAAACAACCGCTCCTTTTACATCATTATATGCAGTAGTCATTGTGCCACTAGTCTTAGCACTCTTTTCTGAAACTTTACTACTACTTGAAGATACACTAGTTTGAGCAGCACCATTATTAACTGATGCATTATTCATTTGATCAGCTGCGTAATATGAAACGCCTCCACCGATCAAGCCACCAACTACACCGACAATCGCTGCAGTGGCAATGATTTTACCATTAGTATTCTTTTTTCTAGGTTGTTGTAAATTGTTATTATTATTTTTATTTTCTACCATACTTGCTTCTCCCCTCATCTTGTTTACTAATCATACCGATTAAATTTGAATATTATATGAAAAAATGTTGTGAAAACTGCTAAATTTCAACTAATTTTGTAGGCTGATTAGGTTCTGTATCAATAATCTTAACATCATCATCCAAATTTGCATCCCCCTCAAGCAGCATTTCCTTTGCCGTTTCGTGAGCTAAATACTCCGTATTATTATGTTGGCTGCGATGCGCTAAAAAGATATGCTTTGTTTTAGGTGTGACTACATCAACTAATGCCTGGGCTGCTTCGTCATTAGATAAATGGCCTACATCCGACAAAATTCGCTGCTTCAGTGCCCAGGAATATGGTCCATCTCTGAGCATCATATTATCATAATTAAATTCCATCATATAGGCATCAGCATCTTCAATTGTCCCTTCAACTTCTTCTGATACATAACCTGTATCAGTTAAAAAAGCGACCCGCTTACCACCACTAGTAAACACATAATATTGCGGCTCAGCTGCGTCATGACTAGTTGCAAAGGCAGTAATATCAACATCACCAAAAGTTTTAGTTTGGCCTGGTTCAATTGTATTCATTTGTTCAGCCGGTAATTTACCTATTTTTTGCGTATCCAATAAATACTGCCAAGTCCCACTATTGGCAAAAGCATCTATCTTAGGATAACGGCGCATCAACACGCCGAGTCCGCCACTATGATCGGTATGATCATGACTTAAAAAGGCCATATCAATCTCGTTAATATCAACTCCAACTTCGGCTAGCAAATCTTTAGTTTTCTTACCAGAAAGGCCAGCATCCATCAGGATTTTATGCTGGCCTGTAACGATTAAACTGGTATTGCCGGTCGAGCCGCTTGCTAAAACGGAAACCTTCAATTTTTATCCTTTCTATTTTTCTACATTATAGGTACTCGATTGTAGCATCTGTGCCGTATATGCATTAATACGTTTCATCGTGATATTTTTAGTTGTCTTATTTTCTACCCAAACCAGCCAAGTTGGCAACAAGATTGTGCTGCCACGTACTTCTGTCAGTTTGGAGTAACCTAATTTTACCTGCGTTACGCGCGAATTATTAGTCAACTCACGATCAGTGTACATCGCACGCACAGCACGCCAAGCACTGATGGTTGACTGTAATTCACGCACTGGACTAGCTTGCCCCATATATGTTTCAGTAAAATTAATAATCTGATTATCTTTTACATTGATATTCAATTGGGCCGAGTTAGCATAAATTTCACCATAATCTGAGTTTTGCACAAAAACATAATTGTCTTCACTCGACATATCAGGTTCATACTTGAATTCTTTACCATAAGGAATATTTTTCGAATCATTCTTAAAATCTTCAATTTGTTCTAAAGCTTCCTTAGGTTTTTTACTCAAAAGGACTGCTTGTCTTGGTTCACCATAAAGCACATTATCGCTTTTAGAATAGCGGGCATTTACATTAGTCAGCGAGCTAACTTTGCCAGAAAGGTAGTCACGATTCTTGGTAGCTAAATAATAACCAGAATCTGGTGCATCCGAAATCTTATCGGGCAAATCAATATTGTCTGACTTCATTTCATTGCGGATGCTAGCAACGCTGCGAGTAGTGGTATCAGCGTTACTTAAATTAACGGGAGAACGGAGAATTTCGATTCCAAGATAAATATCAATTAAAAAGAAAACAACGAAAAATAGCCATTCGATTCGTTTATGGTCCATTTCTATTTTCCCCTTTCGTTAACAGTTAACTGATCAGCTTCACGGTAGGTAGATACGTCTTGCTTTTCCCATTCACCTAGGCTCTTCCATTCATCGTAGGCTTTGATATAGTACGTTGGGATCAAGTTAATCAAACTATGGTGACTTGAATCCTTTTCTTCAGCAAAACCAACGATAATTCGTTGAATATCTTCCTGCTTTAGGCCGTGATTGACTAATTCATCAACAACATCTTGGGTTGGTTTTAACCGCTTAGTTTGACCATCAAACGGAATTGGAATTTGGAAGTTTACACTATTAAAGGCCACATTAATCGAATCTGTTGAAAAGGTCGTCTTGACTTGCAAATCATGCTTATTTAAGAAAACAGGAATCCCTTCAATATAGTTTAGATAACTAACATTAGCACCATCTGCATCAAAGAAGCGTAAATCTTGCTCGGTTAAACCCAATTGGTGAACATAATAAACGCTATCTAATAAGCGGTTAGTAGTATTGGGGATCTTATTTTTTTCATAATGAGTATAAAGATAATTATGCTCACCTGAATTAGAATCTGGCACTCTTAAGCGAGTATAGTAGTTCAAAGAATACACCGTTTGACCATTCTTATTAGTCTTACTAGTAACGCCAGATGTACCTAATAAACGCGAAACAAAGTAAGAATACGATTGATGATTAGTCAAGTAACTATAAACTTTAGCATTCATTGTCTTGATGTAAAACGGTGAATAGCCTTCCTTTAAACGAACTAATCTAACTGGATACTTGCTCTTAGCATTACGTGCATATTTACGTAGTTTATCAAAATTTGCGCCAGCAATTTTTACTTGATAAATTTCATTAGTCTGATCATTTCCCAAATAAATCCAGTGATTTGACTGCGAGATAAAGAAGCGGTTAAACTCGCGGTTATCATTTGCGGCATTATTCAACTGGTTAAATAAGGAGAAAGTAATTTCATCTGGATAAACCAACTGCACATAGTTGGGATTGTTTAAATACTCTTCATATTTAGTTCTAGTATCAACTATTTTCTTAATTTTATTAGTGGCCTTGGCTTTTTTTATCTCTTTGGTAAATTCTAAAGTCAAATTATTTTTTGAATCATATAGCTGACACAAATTTCCATTAGCAAAACCATATGAAGTAGTTGGAATATATAAATCATATAATGACTTAAAATTGTGACTACGCGTTTGCTCTTTAGTGATATTATTTTGATTTTGCTGACCAATATTACTAAAGCGCTGATCACTAGTCATAATAAAGATCCAAAGCACAATTGAGAGGACAATGACGATCAGTGTAGCTAAGCCTAAGAAAAATTCACCGAATTTGAATTTAAACTTCATCCCAATCATCCTCCTCTGTCATCGGTTCATATGGCAAGGAAATATAGAAAGTAGACCCCTTGCCTTCGCTACTGTCAGCCCAAATTTTACCATGGTGAGCTTCCACAATTTCTTTAGCAATGGCCAAGCCCAAGCCGGTACCACCTTGGGCCCGGGAACGTGCCTTATCAACTCGGTAAAAGCGGTCAAAGATTTTACCCAGATCTTTTCTTGGAATACCCAAGCCCTGGTCAGAAATACTTAAGATAACATGATTTTGGTTTTGGGTCATTCTAACAGTAATTACACCGCCATCAGGTGAATACTTAATTGCATTGTTCATAATGTTATCAATTACCTGCATCATCTTATCGGTATCGATTTCCACCCATAAGGCTTGACTGCCTAATTCACGCTTAATTGTGTATTTCTTCTTTTCTTTATTTTTATCTGTTTTAACAATCATATCGAAACGGTTAAGAATATGGTTAACAAAATCGTTTAAGTTAACAAATTCTAGATCCATTTTTGAAACGCCACGGTCCATTCTAGACAAACTCAACAAGTCATTGATCATTCTAATCATCCGACTAGTTTCTTGTTGAGTAACTTCCAAAAACTTAGGAGCAATCTCTGGATTCTTCCAAGCACCCTCATTAAGAGCTTCAATATAAGCCTGCAAACTTGTTAAAGGTGTTCTCAATTCGTGTGAGACATTAGAAACAAACTGTCTTTGTGAATCTTCATTCTTTTGTTGCTCAGTTACATCGTGTAATACACAAACTGACCCTGATACAAAGCCAGTTACCCGCTTAATCAAAGAAAAACTAGCATGCAAAATAATTTCATCCCGCGTACCTGGATCAAGGGTAATAACGATCTCTTTTTGACTAGAAATCAAATCTTGTGACGAAGTATCTTCTAGTCCCAGTACTTCAGCAATCGGCTTATTGATAACCTCGTCTTCTTTTTTATTTAAAAAGTTTAGTGCCATATGATTAACCACACTGACGTTACCATGACGATCAGTGGCTAGAACTCCATCGCTCATGTGTGACAGAACACTATCTAGTCGCCGCCGTTCACTATCAGACTCTTCTTGTGAGCGTTCAATTCGTACGGACAGGGTATTAAATGCTTTAGCTAATTGCCCTAGTTCATCATTGGAATAAATTTTTACCTGACTTGAATAATCACCATCAGCAATATGCAATGCTTGTTTCTGCATTTCTTCGATCGGTTGCGTAATTGCCCGGGAAATAACCAATGACAAAAATGCACCTAATAAAGCCGCGATCAATGACGCAATCAAGAAAGTCAATGAAATTTGGCGCAAATTGTTAAAGACATCTTGCATACTAGCTTTAACATAGACAGCACCAACAGTATTGTTAGAGCCATTGCCACTAGTCAACGGCGATATTTGAATCATGTAATTGCCATGATCATCGACCACTTTATTAATTTGATGTCCAGTTGAAATAACCTGCTTCACATCAGTATTGTTAATCCGTTGACCGATCTTACTTTTATCATTTAAGTTAGAAACGGCACGAATCGTATCCTTATTATCGACAACAATAATTTCACTAATTGCATCATTATTGTAGTCATTAACAATTTGATTCAAGCGATCATTAGTATTTTTATTATCACTGGTCAACTGATTAGCTAACTGATTGCTGACGATAGTCTGAATCTGGATTGATGATTGGAAATTTTCAATGCTATTTTGCTCTAATTGACGGGTAAAATAAGCTCCAATAACTTCAATTGTTGCCAGTAGCATCAGCATGAACACAATTGCAATTTTAGTATTAATGGAATTAAATGTACTATTTAATCTTGCTTTGAATTTTTTCATTCTACTCATTCAATATCTAAAAAATATAAAAAAGAAAGCCACTACCATAACAGTTCTGTGGCTTTCTTTATTATTCTTCACTCGGCTGTTTTACATAATAGCCAACACCACGACGGGTAACTAAAATTTGAGGTTGGATTGGATTATCTTCAATCTTTTCTCTTAAACGGTGCACCGTTACGTCTACAGTCCGCACATCACCGAAGTAGTCATAACCCCAAACAGTCTGAAGCAGGTGTTCACGAGTCATAACTTGTCCCATATGTTGAGCTAAATAGTAAAGAAGTTCAAATTCACGGTGAGTAAGTTCAATCTTCTTACCATTTTTTTCTACAATATAGGCATCTGGCATAATGACCAAGTTACCGATCTTAATATTCTTATCGGTCTCTTCTTGGCTGGCAGCTTCTGCTTTTTTAACAATATCACGACGACGCAGGTTAGCCTTCACACGGGCAACTAATTCCCGGTTAGAAAACGGCTTGGTTACGTAGTCATCTGCACCCATTTCCAGTCCTAAGACTTTATCAATTTCAGTATCTTTAGCAGTTACCATGATGATTGGCATGTCATGCGTTTGACGAACTTCACGCGCAACTTCCAACCCATCTTTTTTGGGCAACATCAAATCCAGAATCATTAGATCCGGGTCGTATTCGTCAACTTTTTTAACAGCTTCTTCGCCATCATAGGCGGTGTCGACATCAAAGCCTTCCTTAGTTAAATTAAATTTGATAATATCAGAAATCGGCTTTTCATCGTCGACGACGAGAATCTTCTTTGGCATCGGGAATGCCTCCTTTGCCCTTACATTATACTGAATTTTGTAACATTAGCCAAAAATTTTTGTTTTTTTTCAAAAAAAGCTTGCATTTTCTTATCAACAATAGCATAATAATATCTGTTGATTGATTCAACGACATGGGTGGCTAGCTCAGCTGGCAGAGCAACGGACTCTTAATCCGTGGGTCCAGGGTTCGATCCCCTGGCCACCCATAATATTTTTCGTAAGAGATAAGATGTTGATCTTATCTCTTTTTTTGTTTCTTAAATTGGATTTAGAAAGGGCTTTCTTGGTAAAATAAAATTAGAATTTGTACGAGGGGGCTTTACAATGAACGAAGCTGTATTTTTTAATCCAGGGGATGCCATCGCATCTTCACACGACTTTAAAGAAGCACGCCGCAGTGCTCAAATCATTAAGGCAGAACGTCCAACAGGGCGCCAAATTGTGATTGCCAAAAATGATCAAAGCGGTGTCTATGCTGTTTACTATGCAGATCACATGAAGCATGATCAGCAAGGCACAGCCTATCATATTCAAGATAAACTTTAGTAAAAAAGCGGCCATTATGGGCGCTTTTTGCTAGCTTCAAATTATTTTTCAACTTTTTTCAAAAAAAGCTTGTCAAATTATAAAACTACTGGTAATATATTTAAATGTCGGCGGGAGCTGATGAACAAATATGGGTGGCTAGCTCAGCTGGCAGAGCAACGGACTCTTAATCCGTGGGTCCAGGGTTCGATCCCCTGGCCACCCATAATATGAAAGATGCACTGCAAGAAGGCGGTGCTTTTTTTATGCTATTTTACAGAAGATTCGTATTTTTCAATCATGAAATTACGAATCTTTTTTATTTTCTTTCAGCATTCCTCTCGTCTTAGGAATTAGGCTTTTTTCCATGGTATCATAGGATACATAAGTATCATGGAGGGCAAGATGAAACGGATTTATTATTACCAAAAAACAACCGATGATGTAGTCGATAGTCACGATCAAAATTTCAGTCTACCCGATAATTACGTTATTCTACCTAATTCTCTTGGAGCTAGAATCTGGTCCACTACCGCTCGTCACTTAGCATGCGCTTTTGGTTGGGTGGTTTTCCGCTTCTTCGATCATGTAAAAGTCGTTGGTCAAGAAAAACTTAAGCAAGTCAATGGGGGCTATTTTATTTATGGCAACCATACTAGACCCATGGGGGATGTCTTTACCTCGCTCACAATTTTTCCAATCAAAAATTTTTATGCTATTGCTAATCAAGCTAACTGGGGCATCCCCTTCATTGGCAAATATCTTGTACGCTACGGCGGTCTGCCTGTTGGCAAAAATATGAAGCAATCGCTCAAACTAATTAAAGCCATTCAAACTGTGATTAAGGATAAAAAGGGCGAGATTCTCATCTACCCTGAAGCTCATGTCTGGCCCTATTACACGAAGATTCGCCCGTTCGATGCAACAAGCATGCACTTTCCAGTTAAATTAAATGCGCCTAGTTTCGTCATGACCAAAACCTACCATAAAAAGTGGCTTAGCAAGCGACCTAGTGCCGTTATTTACATTGATGGGCCCTTTTACCCGGATACAAATTTAAGCCGTAAGGAAGCTCAAAATAAGCTTCACGATGAAATTTGGCAGGTAATGAAGCAGCGTGCAAAAAATAGCGATTATGAATATTGTCAATATATTCAAAAGAAATAAAAAATAGGAGTTTATCATGAATATTCTTTTTTGTGGAGATGAAAATGCTCAAGATGGCGTTTTGATTTCCACCTTATCTTTAATCAAAAATTCTGGTGCTCAAGAATTGCATCTTTATATTTTAACGATGGAGGCACACAGTGATGAACGTAAATATCACCCTTTCTCACAACATGCGGCTGATTTTTTACGTTCTTTAGTAAAAAAAGCCAATCCTAACAGTACAGTTGAATTAATTGACTGCACCAAGTTATTTGAACAGGAACCGCCAACCGCTAACATGAATACTCGCTTCACGCCATATGCCATGTTGCGTTTATTTGCAGACCAATTGCCACAGATTCCTGATCGCATTCTTTATTTAGACGATGACATTGTCATTCGCGGTGATATTACAACTTTTTACAATGAGGATATTAACGGAATCGAATTAGTGGGCGTACTTGATTATTGGGGTCGCTTCTTCTTCCACAATCTTAAGACCAAGCGCGCATTTGATTATCTTAATTCTGGCGTTTTGTTGCTGAATATGAAGAAAATTAAACAAACTGGTCTCTTTGCCGAGGTGCGGCATATGATGCAAGTTAAGCAAATGTTTTTGCCCGACCAATCAGCAATAAACAAGCTAGCTGTAGCCAAGCGAGTAGCACCACGCCGTTATAATGAGCAATATCATTTGCAAAAAAACACCAAAATTCAACATTTCACTACTAGCTTTAGGTTTTGGCCTTATTTCCATACTCAAACAGTTAAGCCATGGGATGTTGATCGCGTACACAGTGTACTTCATTTACATGAATATGATGATTTGCTTAACGAATATCTCAAATTACGAAATAATTTAAAAAAATAATTTAGGAGGATCTTATTTTGAAAACCATTCCTGTTTTTTACACAATTAGCGATAATTATACGCCATATGCATATGTTTCAATTAAATCATTAATTGACCATACTGACCCCAAGAAGGACTATACGATTACCCTTTTAGTCCAACAGATATCTGATGAGCACAAAAAGAGCTTAGAAGATCTTTCAACTGATAATATTCATGTTCAAATCTTTCATATCGACGATGACATGGTTAAGCCAATCCATAATACCAAGGAAAACTACTTACGTGCTCAATTCTTTACCATGTCAATTTTCTACCGGCTATTCATTCCAGAATTGTTCCCTCAATATGACAAGGCAGTTTATCTTGATGCAGATACTATTATCTGTACTGATATTGCTAAAATGTACGAAATTGATATCGCCGACAACATGTTTGCTTCATGTCCCGACTTATCAATTCGTTACATGCCACTTTTACAAAAGTACATTAAAGAATGTCAGGGAATTTTGCCTGCAGAAAAATACATCAATAATGGTGTAATTCTGTTTAATATGAAGGCCTTTAGAGACAAAAAGTTTGTTGATAAATTCTACTACTTAATGAATAAATATCATTTCGATAACGTTGACCCTGATCAAGCCTACATGAATGAAATTTGCGAAGATAAGATTTATCACCTACCTAAAGAATGGGATGCTATGCCAAATGAAAGCATTCCTGAAATTCAAGATCCTAAGATCGTGCACTACAATCTTTTCTTCAAACCATGGCATTTTGCTGATGTTCAATATGGTCATTATTTCTGGGATATTGCTAAAACTACGCCGTATTACGATGAACTAAAGCAGCAATTAGACAACTTTACTGATGAAGACCGTCAAAAGGCCCGAGCTGACCTAGAATGGATGGCCAAAAAAGTTGACATGATTGTCAAAGAGCCAAATACTTGGGCTAAGGTTAAACAAACGGAATCAGTTAAAATCTAAGAAAGGTAATTTTATGACAATTCCTATTTTTTACAGTATCAGCGATGACTTTACCAAATACGCTGCTGTTTCTCTTAATTCTTTAGTCAAACATACAGATCCAAATAAGGATTATACTGTTTACTTTTTAAATCAAGATCTCTCATCAAAGCATCAAAAAGCTTTGTCTGATCTTAGCAGTTCAAACGTTCATGTGAAGTTTTTCCATATTGATGATCAACTTGTACAACCTATTCAAAATCGTAAGGAAAACTTTCTTCGCGCTGACTTTTTTACCATGTCGATTTTTTATCGCCTCTTTATTCCAGAACTTTTTCCCGAATATGATAAGGTGATCTATATTGATAGCGACACAATTGTAAACGACGATCTTGCTAAACTATACAACTCCGAATTGGGTGATAATTTATTTGCTGCTTGCACCGACTCCTCAATTCAATATGTAGACAAGATGATAAAATACATCAAAAATGTCCTGGCACTTGACCCCAAGAAATACATTAACTCTGGCATGCTCGTCATGAATGCTAGGGCCTTTCGCGCTGAACATTTTATTGACCATTTTATGACACTTTTAGAAAAGTATCATTTTGATTGTATTGCTCCTGATCAAGACTATTTAAATGAAATCGGGGAAGGCAGAATTTTGCACTTAAATCCTCGCTGGGATGCTATGCCAAATGAAAATACTGAACCTTTAACTAATCCTGGTCTGATTCACTATAATCTTTTCTTTAAGCCATGGCATTTTGCTAATGTCCAATATGCACAGTACTTCTGGGATAGTGCCAAACAAACGCAGTTTTTCGATGAATTAAAGAACGAACTCAATAATTATACTGATGACGAGCGTGCAGCAGACCGCGAAAAATTGGATCATATGCTTGCTAAGGAAGACAAAACTGAGCAAGATCCTAATAATTGGGCAAAAGTTAAGAAACGAGAGGCAGTAACACTATGATTTTTGGCGATAATCGTGAGGCAGTGATTAAAAATATAAAAAAAGCTGCTAATGAACGCAACTTCACAGCAAAAGTAGAAATCGGCGATCCCCAAATGTCCCTAGATCAGCGCCTTAAATTGGTCAATGATTATTGGAATAAGCGTAACACTTTTTCAAGTAAGCTTAATAATCGTATTGGACATCTCTTATTTGGTACTTTATCCAGAGCATTAGCTGGATCAACTGAATTTGTAGGTTTAGAGAACCTAAATAATTTACCTATTGGTGGCGCAATTTTAACTTCTAACCACTACAATCAGGTTGATTCTTTACCAATGAAGCTGCTCGCTAACAAGATGCACCATCAGCTTTCAATTGTAATTGAAGATACTAACCTAATGCTACCGGGATTTTTCCGCTATTTAATGAATTATGTTGGCACTATTCCACTAGTTCAGAGTCCTAGCTATATTGGAAATGAATTTCCTAAGCACCTCAGTGCAGCTTTAGCTAAAAATAATTGGGTTTTAATTTATCCAGAACAGGAGATGTGGTGGAATTATCGCAAGCCTCGCAAATTACAACGTGGTGCCTATTATTTTGCGGCTAAACAAAATGTACCGGTAATCTCCACTTTTGTCGAGATTAAGGATCTACCTAAAATCGAAAAGAAAGATCCTAATTTTTATGAGACCAAATATATTGTCCATGTTTTACCACCAATCTTCCCTGACGTTTCTCTAAACGCCAACGAAAACGCTCATAAGATGATGGAACTCGACTACCGACAAAAAGTTGCTGCCTACGAGAAAATTTATGGTAAAAAGCTTAATTATGACTTTCTAGATTGGGATATTGCTGGGTGGCGTGGTCATCTTTCATAAGAAAAGCATAAGACTCCTTCGTATCTCTTGCTATAAGGTGACACAGTGTTACCATTGATATATCAAGATCTTATTAGAAAGGAGCTTCTTATATGAGAAAATTTACTAAAGAAACTCTATCAAATTACAATGGTAAAAATGGACGTCCAGCTTATATTGCATTTAATGGTACTGTCTATGACGTAACTAATAATACCCACTGGCTTAATGGCGAAAATAATGGTATCCATGCTGGCTGTGATGTTAGTCTGGACCTCGCTCAATCTCCAGTTCTGGAATTGGCCCACATTAATCAAGTTGGTATTTATAACTAAAGATAAACTAAAAATTTGATCAAAATGATCCATAAAACAACGAGAGAATTGCTCGTTGTTTTTTTGTCTAACTCAGCATTTTATACGCTGAGTTAATTATTTGATTCAACTACAGTCTTTAATTACTGATGATTACATTTTTCTAATACGAGTGCTTATCTGACATCACACCAACTGATTGTTTGTATGAATTACTTGGTAACATGAATATTTTTGATCTATAAATCATAAGAGTACCAGTCAGGTTGTTGCTCTTTAAACCCCATTCTTGTAAACATTTTTTTGCTTTGAATATTAAAGTCATATATGTGAGCCTTCACTTGCGTCATTTTCTGAATTCTTGCAAGCTGCACCAATTTGTCGACACATTTTCTACCAAGATGCAAGTTTTGATATTCTTTGCAAATCACGATTGATATCTCACCGTCTTTTAGCAAAGTACAATCACCAATCAATTTCCCTTGATATTGAATATAGTAGCACCACCCATGCACTGACAAATATTCATACATTCGACGTAATTTAGTTAAATCATAAACGGTATCAATATTATCTACCTGCTTACAGATTTTAGGATCCTGGTACCATTTAAGAGTCTGCTTTTCATTCGGGAAATATGGCACTAACGTAAGTCTATCAGAATTTTTATCCATCTAAATATGTCCTTTTTTCTAAGTATTTAATGTCTGAAATTTAACATATACTTTTGAATATTTACCAGTCTAATAGAGAGACAAAGACAACAAGTTTATACATTTCATAACGCAAATAAAAAGCTATAACTTCTTTATTAGCTCTATAATTTTTTCGGTTCAGTATAAATTCTTG